>JAFTHG010000197.1 GCA_017457555.1 Kiritimatiellia bacterium
CATGGTTTTGAAGATGAAGCCAATCTTGGCGATGAACACGATGCAGCGTTGGGCGGATTGACCGAACAGTCGGGTCTGCGTGAAGTCTTCAATCAGTCCGAAAAGGATGCTCAGAAGGCGCGCGCATTGGAAGATTTGGATGCGCTGGAAGAGCGCGAAGAGTGCCGTGACCGCGTGAAGCAGTTGGTCGCATTGGCAGAAAAGCAGAATCGCGTCCTCTCTATCACGCAGGTGAATGAGTATCTGCCCAAGGAAATTATCCACGACACGGATATTGAGCTCTATTTGAACATTATGAGCGCAATGAATATCCGCGTGGTGGCTGCTGAAGATTTTGAAGCCGCCATGGAAGAGCAGGGCGAAGACGCCGCAACCGCTCGCGTGGATTACATTGATGACCCGATCCGCATGTATTTGCACCAGATGGGGCAGGTGGCGCTGCTGTCGCGTGAACAGGAGCGTGCTATCTGCATGCGCATTGAAAAGAGCGAGAATGTCATCAAGGAGTGCTTTAACTGCTTACCTGTGGCACCCCGCTTGTATGCATGGGTGCTGGAAGGACTGGAAACAGGCCGTGAACGCTTTGACCGTGTGGTGACGGATAAGTACGAAAACAGCCGTGACCATTACGTGGAAGTGATGCACCCCGAGCGCGATGTGTTGAATGCCATGGCAGATGAGATGGTGGAGGCCTACGCAGCCCTCAATGCCGCAGAAGCCAAGAGCCCCAAGACGCTCGCCGCTGCGCAGAATCGCGTGAATAAACTCTGTGCACAGATGCAGGAAAAGTACCTGTCGCTGAGCTTCAAGCAGAAGATGCTGGAAACGATTTGCAGCTACGCAGAAGAGAAGTATTACCGTCCGTATAAGGAACTCCTGATTCGTCAGCGTAAGTTGAATCGTCAGGGTCGCAGCCGTAAGCGTGACCAGAAGCTGAAGGAACTGGAGGGCGAAAAGAAGATCGTCGCGCAGGGCTTCGGGATGCCGGCGGAAGAATTTATGCGCCGCTTTGATGAACTGCGCGCCGCAATGCGTGAAGGTGCACAGGCCCGTAAGGAAATGGTGGAGGCCAACCTGCGTCTGGTGATTTCCATCGTGAAGAAGTATATGAACCGCGGCTTGAGCTTCCTTGACCTGATTCAGGAGGGTAACACCGGTCTGATGAAGGCGGTTGAGAAGTTTGAATATGCCCGTGGCTATAAGTTTTCCACCTATGCTACGTGGTGGATTCGCCAGGCGGCAACCCGTGCAATTGCCGATCAGGCCCGCACGATTCGTATCCCGGTGCACATGATTGAAACGATCAATAAGCTGCTGCGCGTGCAGAAGAAGCTGTTGCAGGATATTGGTCGTGAGCCGACACCGGAAGAAATCGCAGATGAAATGGGCGTCCCGGTGGAACGCGTCCGCTTGGTGAGCCGTATGGCCCAGCAGCCTATTTCGCTCCAGAGCCCCGTGGGTGATGGTGAAGATGCACACTTCGGAGATTTTATTGAGGATAAAACCATTGAACGCCCGGAAGAAGTCGCAGCGTATACGCTGTTGCGCGAACGGTTGCGTGAAGTGCTTTACTCCTTGAATGAGAGAGAACGTCAGGTGCTGGATAGCCGTTTCGGTTTGACCGATGGTATCCCTCGCACGCTTGAGGAAGTTGGTAAAATGTTTGGTGTGACCCGTGAACGCATTCGTCAGATTGAGTCGAAGGCGTTGAGGAAGTTGCGTCATCCGTCGCGTCGTAACCAGCTTCAGGGTTTCCTCAGCTGAAGCTGAAGAGACCTTTTGGATTGCTTGTCCGGATGTGCCGTCTAAGTGGGCATCCGGATGTGCAGTTTGAAGAATGAACCAGAAGAGAGAAAGAAAGAGCAAACATGAGTTTGTTTTCGATGATCCGCCAATTATTTGGCAAAAAGACCCCGCAGGGCCCCAAAGAACTCATTGAGATCTATGTGGGCAATCTCAGTTATGATATGAATGACGCCCAGTTGCGTAAGCTTTTCGCAAAGTATGGCTCCGTGAAACGCGCGCGCGTCATTCTGAACCGCCACAATCATAAGAGCAAAGGCTTCGGCTTTGTTGAAATGATTTACCGTGCTGAAGCCGAAGCAGCCATCAAGGCTGTGCATGGTCGCAAAGTTATGGGCCGTGAATTGCGCGCCAATGAAGCAAAGAATAAGATCAAAGGTTGATTTCCGAAGTAAGGATTTGAATTATGGCAACTGCCAAGAACATCAAAAATGAGAACGTGACGCTCCCGACCAATCATCCCTCCGCCGACTTGTCCGCAGAGGGTTTGGCACAGGATTTTCTCTGGAATATGCGCTTCTCGCTCGCAAAGAGCGATGACCGTGCTACGGAGCGTGACTGCTACAAGGCACTGGCACTGGCTGTGCGTGACCGTATCGTAGACCGCTGGATGGCGACACAGGATGCGTACCGTTCGGCAAAGGTCCGCCGCGTGTACTATCTTTCTTTGGAATTCCTGATTGGTCGTCTGCTCGGGAACAACGTCATCAACCTCGGCCTTGAAGAACAGTGCCGCGAAGCAATGGACTCGCTCGGCTTGGACTGGAACCGTTTGCGTGACTATGAAATGGACGCCGGTCTCGGTAATGGCGGCCTTGGTCGTCTGGCAGCCTGCTTCCTTGACTCGCTGGCCACGCTGAACCTCCCGGCCACCGGCTACGGACTGCGCTATGATTACGGTATCTTCCGTCAGCGCATTCAGCAGGGTGAACAGCGCGAAGAACCCGATAACTGGTTGAAATACGGTTATCCCTGGGAAATTCAGCGCCCGGAATACACCTGCCTTGTGGGCTTTGGCGGGCACGTTGAGCACTACACCGGCCGCACAGGTCGCGATGAATGGGTGTGGGTGCCGGCGCAACAGGTGCAGGCTGTGCCGTATGATTTGCCGGTCGTGGGTTACAAGGGCACCACCGTGGGTACACTCCGCTTGTGGAGCGCTCAGGCAACCAACGAATTCTCGCTGGATGAATTCAACCGCGGTGACTACATTGAAGCCGTGGAAAGCAAGGTGCTCGCAGAAAACCTCACCAAGGTGCTCTATCCGAATGACTCCACCACGCAGGGTAAGGAACTCCGTCTGCGTCAGCAGTATCTCTTTGTGGCGGCTTCGGTGCATGACATTCTCCGTCGTTTCCGTGAAGAAGGTCACGAATGGCGTCATCTGGCTAAGTACGTCTTTGTTCAGTTGAACGACACACACCCGACATTGGTCATTCCGGAATTGATGCGTATCCTCGTGGATATCGAAGGCATCGCATGGGATGAAGCCTGGAAGTTGGTCCGCGCTTGCACGGGTTACACCAACCATACCGTGTTGCCGGAAGCCCTTGAAAAGTGGCCTGTGCCGTTGATGGAACGCGTCCTGCCGCGTCATATGCAGATCATTTACGAAATCAATGCGCGTTTCTTGCAGTCGGTAGCGAACCTCTATCCGGGCGATTTGGCCCGTTTGAGCCGCATGAGCCTCATTGATGAAGGCGGCGACAAGTTCGTCCGTATGGCTAACCTCTGCTTGGTCGGTACCAGTGCTGTCAATGGTGTGGCGGCTTTACACTCTGAAATCTTGAAGAAGACGATCTTCCGTGATTTCTATGAAATGATGCCCGATCACTTCTCCAATAAGACCAATGGTATCACCCAGCGCCGTTGGCTCTTGAAGGCGAACCCGCGTCTGGCCAGTTTGATTACAGATGCTATCGGTGACGAGTGGATTACCGATCTCTCCAAGTTGCAGGGCTTGAAGAAGTACACCAGCGATGCCGCATTCCTTGATAAGTTTGCCGACATCAAGCGCGCCAACAAGCAAATCCTCGCCAACACGATCTTCAATACACTTGGCTTCCAGGTCAATCCGGATGCCATCTTTGATGTGCAGGTGAAGCGTTTGCACGAGTACAAGCGTCAGCTCCTTTTGGTGCTCTACATCATTGTGCTCTTCAACCGTTTGATTGAAAAGCCCGATCTGGATGTGCATCCGCGTGTCTTCATCTTCGGTGCAAAGGCTGCTCCCGGCTATTGGGTTGCCAAGCTCATTATCCGCTTGATTCACGGCGTGGCCGACGTGGTGAACAATCACCCGCTCGTGAAGGGCCGCATTGCTGTGGCCTTCTTGCCGGACTATCGCGTGTCGTTGGCAGAAAAGATTATCCCCGCAGCAAACGTTTCCGAGCAGATTTCGCTCGCAGGTACGGAAGCTTCCGGTACGGGTAACATGAAGTTGATGCTTAACGGTGCTATTACGCTCGGTACGCTCGACGGTGCAAACGTGGAAATCGCAGAAGAGGTGGGTGAAGAAAACATCGTCATCTTCGGTCTGAAGACAGAAGAGGTCGAAAAGCTTCGCCCGACGTATAACTCCCGTGAAATCTACGAAACCAATCCGGAAATTAAGCGTGCGCTCGATATGATTCGCCGCAACGTCTTCTCGTTGATGACGCCGGGCATCTTCGAACCGCTCTTGAAGAACCTGTTGGACTTCAATGACTACTACATGTTGCTCAAGGATCTGCCGTCCTTCATTCAGGCTCAGGACCGCGTGGAAGCCCTCTATCGCGATCCGAAGGCATGGAATAAGGCTTCATTGATGAATACCGCTTGTGCCGGTAAGTTCTCCAGTGACCGCACCATCGCGGAATATGCTAAGGAAATCTGGCACTTGGATCCGTTCATTGCCAAGTAATTGGCCATGTAACCCTCACAAAAATGCGTCCGGAAACGGGCGCATTTTTTATTTGTTTCCGGCAAAATCACGACCTTATTTACGCGATTTGACAAAAGAGGGTTTGCAGACTGGCGGTGCGGTTCATGTGATTACTGCAGACACTGTGCGTAATCTGCCGGCGAAGTTATTCCATTTGAAGAAGAAGTGATTTAGAACTCGGCACCGATGTTTACGCAATTTAATGGGGAGTGCCCTGTAATTGCGAGGAGAGATGTTACCAATACGGTAGCAAAACGTGTGGTAATAGGAGGCGATTGTGGCATACGTCCTGTGAGTCTGGCGTGACAGAAAAATGGCGTTTCGGCGGCCATGAAAGGTGTGTGAAGCGGGAGCTGGTGACGATTGCCTTTTCAAGAGAGGGAATAAAAATGTTAAATTTCTGTAAAAACGATTGTTTCAAGGCTTTCCTCGGGTGTTTTCTTTACTTTTATAAGGATAAAATGTGATAGACTGTAGATATGGAAAAGTGTTCTCAACAGTTGCGTGCGGCAATGGTTGCCGTTGTCGGGCGAACCAATTCAGGCAAATCAACGCTTGTGAATCGGTTGGTAGGGGAAAAGGTTTCAATTGTTTCGGGGATGGAGCAGACCACGCGTAACCGTATTCGGGGCATTTTGACAGAGACGCGCGGGCAATTAGTTTTTTTGGATACGCCCGGTGCACATAAAGCAGAGAATGAACTCGGCACCCTGATGAATAAAATGTCGCGCACGGCAGGAGAGGGAGCAGATGTGCTGGTGGTGGTGTTTGATGGTTCGGCGCCAGTACGAATGGAAGATGAAGGCTGGATGAGCCGGGCTCTTTTTGCAGAGATTCCAACCTTTTTCCTATTAAACAAAGCCGACGCTCCAGGGTATCAACCGGAAGCTTTCAAGTCTGCGTGGGCAAGACTTCAAGAAACCAAGGGAACAACACGCAACATTCCGTGGTTGGAAATTTCTGCAGCAGAGGGGCAATCGTGTGAAGTGCTTCTGGATGCGCTCTTTGATTTGGCTCCGGAAGTGCCGGAGTTCCTCTTTCCTGAAGAGATAGTTTCCGATTTTCCACGGAAATTGGCGATTGCTGATATGCTGCGTGAGAAGTTAATCCGTAAACTCTATCAGGAAGTGCCGCACGAATTAGGGGTGCGTATTGAAACCATTGAAGAGCACGAAGATAATACGTGGACGGTGAATGCCACCATTCTGGTCAACCGTCCGTCACAAAAGGGGATGGTCATCGGCAACAAGGGGCGTACGCTCCGTGCGATGCGTCGTGCCGCAGAACCTGAAATTGCCGAAGCTTATGGTTTGGATGGCTGTAAAATTGTGCCATTTGTCCGTGTTGAACCTAAGTGGTTCAAGAATCATTTCATTTTAAAGGAACTCGGTTACATCGGCTGACGATACACGACCGGAAGGAAAGGGAACGCTATGGAAGATCCTGCTTATCAAACAACGGCCGCCACATCTGCTACACCTCCGGTAAAATCTCCATGCCGGTTGCGTTTGGGTGGATGTCTCTTTGGAGCCAGTGCCGGTTGCCTTTTCAGTCTGATGATGATTTTAGCCATTCCATTTCTCTTCATCTATGTGTTAGGTAAGAGTGTTTCGGAGGCGATTCCCCATACGCAGTGTGATCCAGTTTCAACGGAAGCATTGGTGGATGACGGCATGATTCCGGTGCAACGTCTGGAGTTGCGCGGCGTGATTACGGGCGCGTGGAGCAGCCCTTGGTATGTGGATCCTACCAGTGACGTGGCTGTTTTGCAGCAAATTGAAGCGGCGATTGATGAAGAGGGCGTTAAAGGGCTGTTGTTGGTCGTGAATTCTCCCGGTGGTTCCGTGACGGCAAGTGATAATCTCTACCATGCATTGGAACGCTTCAAAGCGGCACAGCCAGGTCGTAAAGTCTTTGTGATTGGCGGAGATTTGGTCGCTTCCGGAGCGTATTATCTGGCGATGCAGGCCGATTGGCTCCGCGTGCAACCGACCAGTGTGGTGGGGTCTATCGGCGTCATTCTTCCGGGATTGAACATCGCAACGTTGGCACAGCGTTTGGGAATCGCAGACAACTCCATCGCGTCCGGTGCTTCAAAGGATATCGGAAACCCCTTAAAGCCGGTGGATCCGGCACATAATGCGGTGTTGAAAACGGTTGTTGACGGAATGTATGCCCGCTTCACCGATTTGGTTGCAAAAGGTCGTAAGATGGAAATCGGCAAGGTTCGCTCGCTGGCAGATGGGCGAGTCTTTACGGCTGAGGATGCCAAACGGTGCGGTTTAGTTGACGATATCGGTTACGAAGATACCATGACAGCCAAGATTGCCGAACTCTTCGGGTGCAAATCGGAAGAAGTGTATCTTTACTCCCCGACCGAAAACAAAACCTCATTCCGCTATTGGATTAACGCCTTCCCCCAAGCCATTGGGCGTGGCCTCTCTGAAGGGCTGATGCCGGTGGATTCCAAAATGCCACAATACCGTTGGTAACCCATGGCAAAGATACGATTGGACCAACTTCTGGTGCGGCGCGGTTTAACCGAATCGCGCGAACTGGCGCAACGATTGATTTTGGCAGGCGAGGTCTTTGTGGCCGGCCAGAAGGCTACAAAGTGCGGGCACACCTATCCGGAAGATGCGGAGGTGACGCTGGCCGCCAAGCCGCGCTTTGTATCACGCGGTGGTGAAAAACTGCAAGGCGCCTTTGAGGTTTTCCCGTTAGAGGTGACCGATCGCTGCTGTCTGGATGTAGGTTCCAGCACAGGTGGTTTTACTGATTGCTTGTTACAACATGGAGCCCGGCGGGTTCTGGCGGTCGATGTCGGCACCAATCAATTACATTACCGTCTACGAACCGATCCACGTGTGTGGAGTAAAGAGCAGTTTAACGCGCGTTATCTCACGCCAGCGGATTTACCGGAAGAACCCTCCTTTGGCGTAACAGACGTTTCCTTTATCTCACTCAAACTCATTTTGCCCCCGATGGTGGCGTGTCTTGCACCGGGTAGTGAGATCATTTCATTAATTAAACCGCAATTTGAAGCCGGACGCAAAGACGCTCCGCAAGGTGTTGTTCGCGATGAAGCTGTGCGGCAACGCGTCGTGGAAGAGATTCGTACCTTTGGCACAGAGCAGTTGAAACTGACGTGGTTGGGGTGTGAGCGCTCCCCCTTATTGGGACCTGAAGGCAATGTGGAATTTTTGGCATGGTGGCGTACACCGGAAAGGGTGCAGGTATGAAGCGAATCCTTTGTTTGGCAGGACTGATGTTGGGTGCGACAGGGGTGTTTGGCGGTCCCGTGGTTGTTGACCGTGTTCCAGAGAGCACAGTAACAGCACTGGAAACCGAAATGGCTTCTGAGGCGCAATGGAGCGTCGGCGCAGATTTTCGCTTACGCTACGTTGCTTCTAATAATATGCCAACCGCTTCCCATGGCGAAGGTGGTCACTCCGAATATGCTCGTTTTCGTACACGCCTGTGGGGGAAAGTGACGACCGATCGCTTTGAGGCCTTTGTTCGTTTGGGGAATGAGTTCCGCTACTATCGGTCGCCTGACAAAGATGAGGGCAAGCAACGCTTTCCGGATGTGACCTTTCTTGATAATCTCTATGTCACCTTTAAGGAGGTCGGCGGCTGGGCTGATGTGAAGGTGGGGCGTCAGGAGATGGTTTTCGGGTCAAAACGTATTATCAGTGATGGTACCGGCGGTGATGGATCGCGTACCAATTACTTTGATGCCTTACGGATTACTTTTGACTGCGGTAACAAACGTTCTTTGGATGCTTTTGCGCTTTATATGGCGCGTGAAGACTGGTTGCCGACACTTGGTGAAACACACGATGCCAAAAGTAAACGTAAAAAGGGGTATGATTACGATACCACGGGCTATAACCAGAATGAATACGGTGCAGGCCTTTATTATCAGGATCGTTCGTCTGCGGCATTGGGCTGGGATCTCTACTACGTTTTCAAAGTAGAGGAAGGACGCCACTCAACGGTAAATCCAAATAATGGCCCGTTCCATACCCATACTTTTGGTACACGTTTTCTCCCTAAGTTCACTCAAACACTCTCCGGCGAGGTGGAACTCTCCGTTCAGGCCGGGGATGATGCGCTGTTGGCCTTTCAGGCATACGCTGGTGTGACGTACGCTCCGGCATGGCAGATGAAGCCAAAATTTACATTGGCAGTACACTATTTGAGCGGCGATCGTGATGGCGCACGTGGCGAACACGCTTGGCATCCGGTTTTCAATCGTGAAACTGGTGTGGGCGATCTGGTGGCTGCAATGTTCTCCAAAAATGCGTATACCAACTTCCTTTATCCGCATCTAAAGGTGGAATTGACGCCTGCGGAAAATCAGAAGGTGGCGTTGCAGACAGGCCCCATGTTTGCGCCAGTGGAGGAAAACGATGCTTCGGGTGGCACGTATGGCACCTTCCGTGGTTATTTTGCACAGGCGAAATACACGGTGGCAGTCGGCAAAATCTTTGCACAGGAGTCGGTTTTTGAGCGGATGTCTCTGTCGTTCTTGGGCGAAGTGCTGACGAAGGGCAGTTATTTTGAACGGGATCAGGATGATACCGCAGTCTTTGGTCAGGTGGAACTCACCTGTGCCTTTTAATGCTTACTGAAAGGTGACCGTGTCATGTCGGGTGGAACTGTAAGCCAATTGATTTTAGTCGTTGAGGATGAAGAGGCGATTCGGGAGTTGATAGGAATCAACTTACAGGCCGCCGGGTGTCGTGTTGATTTTGCCGTAGATGGCACACAAGCCTTGGAAAAGGTGAAAACGATTCATCCCGATCTTATTCTTCTAGACTGGATGTTGCCGGGTTTGGATGGATTGGATGTGCTGCGCCGTCTGAAAGCCGATTCAAAATTAGCCGTCATTCCCGTGATGATGCTGACGGCCAAGAGTGAAGAGAGCGATATTGTGCTGGGTCTCGAGATGGGAGCCGCCGACTATCTCACCAAACCGTTCAGCAATAAGGTGTTGATTGCGCGTATTCGTGCGATTCTCCGTCGTGAAGCTCCAGAACCGGAAGAGGAAAACATCCGTTATGTGGGGCTGACCTTAACGCCCGGTCAGCGGCGTGCGGTCCTGGACAAAAAGGAAATCGTCTTAACTACCGGTGAGTTTGATTTGCTGGCACTGCTATGTGCGCGCCCTGGTCATGTCTATACGCGCGCGCAAATTGTGGCACGGGTGCGTGGCGAGGGTTATCCGGTCACCGATCGTGCGGTGGATGTGCAGATTGTGGCGCTCCGTCGTAAACTCGGCACCTTTGGTGAACGTCTGGAAACAGTGCGTGGCGTGGGCTATCGGATGCGCGCTTAACGCAGAAAAAAGGTTTTTTAAACGAGGCAATAACGCAGAAAGTGGCTCATTTTCACCTTGAAGATGGGCCTTTTTATTGACATGGAATAGGGGAATGTTGCTAATGAAACTGAAACGGCGTGATATTGAATTCCTGGTGGTACCGCTGACTTTTCTGTCGTTAGTCGTGGTGGCTGTCCTGTTATTGGTCATCCAATTTCGTACTTTCGGCCACTCCTATATGCGTGAGGCGCGTGATACGTTGGAACAGCAGGCGCATTTCATCTCGCGTGTCTTGCGTCCGGATTTGCAACTCAATAATATTGCTGCTGTCGCACACTACATTGATGTTTTTCAGGGTAAGCCACTGCGTATTACGGTGATTGCCGCATCGGGTGACGTGGTGGCCGATTCGGATGCCATCGCCTCTGAAATGGAAAACCATGCAGACCGCCCCGAAGTGCTTGAGGCGCCTGAAGCCTGTGTGGAACGCTATTCCGAAACGATGAAACGCCACTTGCTCTACTATTCGGTTCGCATAGATGAGGGCTGGACAGTGCGTGTATCAATGCCGATGGATGTACTGGGAAGTGCGATGAACAGTATGCGCTGGACGGCCGCTTTCGCCATCTTTCTGGGCGCAGTCCTGACCGCTGTGCTGGCGCTTTACTTCTTCTTGCGCGTGGCACCGCACTTCAATAAACTGCAAGCCTCTGCCGTAGCCATTGCCAATGGTAATCTGGATGCCGTGATTCATCAGCCCAGAAGTGGGATTCTGCGTGAACTCGCCGGAGCCTTGGCGCGCATGACACAGCAGCTCAAAAGCCGTATTTGCGAACTCGATCAGGAGCGTAATGACTTCGATATGCTCTTCAATACCTTGCGCGAACCGCTTCTGTTGCTCTCGTATCAGGGGGAAGTGCTGGCCTCCAATCGCGCCGCTGTCAAATTATTGGGATCGGAAATTCGCGCCGATCGCTTCCGCATGGATCAGATTCAGAGCCCGGAACTGATGGAGTATCTGCGCTATGCCTTCACTGAAGCGGAATTGCACAGCCGTGAAATTGCCTTTGATGACCATGGAATTCGCCGCTTTTTGCTGGCGCGTGCCGTGCGGATGGAGCGTAATGGCGTCCTCTGTATTCTGTTGCTCCTGACCGATCTCACCGACCTGCGGCGGTTGGAGGGCTTCCGTTCGGACTTTGTTGCAAATGTGTCTCACGAACTCAAAACGCCTCTTACCGCTATCGTGTCTACCGTGGAAACGCTGGTTGAAACGCCTCTGGATGAGAATGGTCGCGCCAAGTGTCTGGAGATTCTCACGCGTCAGGCTCGCCGACTCAACGCGTTGGTGATGGATGTCCTCTCGTTAGCTGCGATTGAACGTCGCCAGAGTGCTCGGAAGCGTGATTTCACCGATGTACGTTTAGACGTCTTGGCCAGCGAGGTGGTGACCTTGTGTCAGGATGAATCCGAACGGGCCGGGATCAGATTGGTCGCCCAAACGCCCTTCCCGGAGCTGACAATTCGCGGCGATGCGCAGCTTTTAGAGCAGGCACTCATCAACCTGATTACCAATGCTGTGCGCTATTCGGGTTCGCCGGATATCGTGGTGGGTGTGAAAAAAGAGGAAAAAACCGCTCTCATCACCGTGGAAGACCATGGCTGTGGCATTGCAGAAGAGCATTTACCGCGTCTGTTTGAACGCTTCTACCGCGTGCATAAGGACCGTTCACGCGAACGCGGCGGCACCGGTTTGGGCTTGGCCATCGTCAAACATATCTTGCTCTTGCACCGTGGTCGGGTGTCAGTAACATCTACACCCGGCAAAGGCACCATCTTTACCCTGCACTTACCGTGTTGAGAAGGCCGCTTGGATAGGCGTGACAACACAACCGCATCGTGGGCACTGCGCCCGGGTGCGGTTTACTGTTGTGCGGCAAGAGCGCACATCGCGTCTGTAATTCGGCTGAGCTGTTCCGGAGAGATAATGTAAGTCGGCATCGTGTAAAGGTTGCGATTAAAGGGACGCAACCACACGCCGCGTTCAATTAAGAAAGCCTGAGCCTTGGCCATATCGATCGGCTGCTTGAGCTCAAT
This sequence comes from Kiritimatiellia bacterium, assembly GCA_017457555.1. GTDB lineage: Bacteria > Verrucomicrobiota > Kiritimatiellia > RFP12 > DVOR01 > Spyradenecus. Next base: position 12,150 of record JAFTHG010000197.1, read on the forward strand.
GACGCCAATCGCCCCCAGAACGCGCACATCCGCCACACCGGAGAGCGTCCGCGCGCGGGCAAGTTCGTCAGTGAGCTGCCGTTCAATGCCAAGCACCTTCGCTTGCCAATCGGAGGTTAAGAGGAGATCGGTTGACGCCTTTGCCACCGCACAGGCGAGGGGATTGCCCATAAAAGTCGGCCCATGCATAAAACACTTCGCCTCACCCGAGCAGACGCGTTCCGCCACCGCATCCGAGGTCAAAACCGCCGAAAAGGTCATCATACCGCCAGTCAACGCCTTACCGATGCACATAATATCGGGTTCCACCCCGGCATGCTCCCAAGCAAAAAGCTTCCCGGTGCGACCAAACCCCGTCGCAATCTCATCAAAAATCAGCAGCACCCCGGCCGCATCGCAAGCCCTCCGGAGCGCCTTCAGGTAATTGGGGTGGTAAAAGCGCATTCCGCCAGCCCCCTGAACGATTGGCTCCAGAATCACCGCCGCCAACGTATCACGGTGCGCCTCAATCGCCTCCGCCATCGGTTGGAAATCCGCCTCATCCCATACACCGTGGAAGGTGCACTGCGGTGCCGGCACGAAGAAACGCCGGGGCAGTGCCGCACCAAACAGACCGTGCATTCCCGTTACCGGGTCGCACACACTCATTGCATTCCACGTATCACCATGGTATCCCGAGCGAATCGTCAGGAAATCCGTCTTGGCAGGATTGGCCTGAACCGCCATCTTGAGCGCCACCTCCACGGCAACCGACCCACTGTCAGCATAAAAAATCTTCGTTAGCGAGGGCGGCGTAATCGCCAGCAGCGTCTTACCCAATTCAATTGCCGGATCATGCGTGAGCCCACCAAACATCACATGGCTCATCAACCGCACCTGTTGCGTCGCCGCCTCCACCAGTACCGGATGCGAATAACCGTGAATCGCGCACCACCACGAGCTCATCCCCTCAATCAGCCGCCGCCCATCCGCCAGAATAATTTCAGAACCCTCCGCCGTCGCCACCTTGAACGTCGGCAAAGGATTTAGAAGCGAAGTATACGGGTGCCACAAATGGTCACGATCAAAAGCATCAGAAAGCATTCTATTCATACCCCAAAGTATAACACACCTTAACACCCCAAAGCCCTGAAAGGGCGAGAGAAAAGTGGGCTTACTCACACCATCCTCCTGCCGCCTTACAGGCCTTTGAAACGGGTAGCCGTGTCACCTTCTGCCACCTTTCAGGACTTTGAAACGGGTAGCCGTGTCATCATCTGCCACCTCTCAGGAGTGGATGATTCTTCTTGATTCCAGATCGGGTGCTACCGCTCAGTTCACTCGCCTCCCCCCGTCTACACTCTGCCGCCTTTCAGGAGTTGGCGCCGCTGCTTTTTCATGGGATGGCAGGGATTTTAGGGATGATAGGGATTTTAAGCGATCAGCCGTCCTTTACAGGGCTGGTGCCACTTGCACGCGGCTTATCACGGCGGTATTCTAGAATATCTAGAGATTCTAGACGTTTTAGGTCTTCTATATCTGGCAGTGCTGCGACGTAGCCGCCCACTTATCACGTGCCACTCAAAGCGAGCTTTGCGAGCGCACGCGTCCCTGTGGCGTGGTCGCTTTGTGACGCAGGTTGCCCACTTTTTTGCCTTTTTATGCCGTTTTTTGCCCTGTTGAAAACTTTTTTTGATGGCGTGGGTTTGGGGGCGGTTTTGGCGTATTTTAGCCTCAAAAGTGCCGTTTTTGAAGAGGTGTGCTTTTCTGCATAAGGTTTTGAATCACAGCGACTTATGCAGAAAATCGCCTTTAATCAACTCGGCTACAGCGGCTTCCTGATGCCCAAGCGACTAACTTATCAACCCGATTTGGCCTGTTGATAAGTCCAATTTCGCTGAAAGACAGGTGGCAATTTCGCTGAAATTGGAGATGAAAGTCGCTGAAATTGACCCGCCTTTTCGCTGATATTTTGGCCCAAAATTGCCGCTTTTTCGCCTTAAAAATGTTGATAACTTTCCGCACTACCGCTCACGCGATTTGCCAGAACTACCTACCTGTGCTATCATCTCAATAACGGAGCGTTTAGAAAGGTGACGACTGGTGAGATGTTTCAGTAGTTTTTGCAGTGTTTTGGTGTGGGTGTTGTGTTGGGGGGCTTTGGTGATGGGGGCGCCGTGTGAGGGTGGTGTGGCGCCGGATTTTACGGTGGGGCGGGCTATTTTTGAGGCTACGGCCCGAGGTGTGATTGAACGTTTTTCGCCGGAGGCGGCACAATCGGTGCGGCTGGTGTGTGATGTGTCAATGGCGCCGGGGCGTTTTGAGGCAACGGTTGATGCCGGGCTGCTGGTGGTGCGTGGGGCAACCGGGGTGGATCTTTGCCGTGGGGTTTATACTAATGTGCGCCAAAATGGGCGCGGAATCAAGAGTTGGAGTGGTAAACGATTTGCCGCAGGTGCGTGGCAGTCGGGTGAGGTGGTGTCGGGGGCGACGCCGTTTCCGTGGCGTTATTTCTTCAATGCGGTGACGTTTGGGTATAGCACGGCGTTTTGGGATTGGACACGCTGGGAGGAGGAGCTTGACTTGTTGGCGTTGTGGGGGATTAATTTTCCGCTTGCCTTGACGGGGCAGGAGGCCGTGATGGCGCAGGTTTACCGCTCGATGGGGCTTTCTGAGGCGGAGATTGCGGCTTCTTTTTGCGGTCCGGCCCACTTGCCGTGGTTGCGGATGGGAAATATTGAGGGGATTGATGCCCCTTTGCCGGCGGCGTGGCATGATGGTCAAATCGCGCTGCAACGGCAGATTTTGCAGCGGATGCGTGCTTTGGGAATGGAGCCGATCTGCCCGGGATTTGCCGGTGTGGTGTCGGAAGCGTTTGTAAAGCACTACCCAGAGGCGAAGGTTATGCGGTTGGACTGGGGTGGTCAAAAACGGTTTAATACGATTTTGTTGCATCCTTCCGACCCTCTCTTCAAGCAGATGATGCAGCGGTATGTGCAGGTATGGGAGGCGACTTTCGGCCCGGCGCGGTATTGGTTGATTGATTTGTTTAACGAGATGCCGGTGCCTCCGGATTTGGATGTGGCGGCTTTGGCATCAGATGTCTATGGCGCCCTGACGGAAGCGGATGCGGATGCTGTGTGGGTTATGCAAGGCTGGATGTTTGGTTATCAACGTCATCTGTGGCATGCCGGGCGCGTGCGTGAGCTGTTATCACGCTTGCCGGCAGAGGGGATGGTCGTGCTTGATTTGGCAGCGGATTATACACATCTCTTATGGAAACAACCCTCAACGCACGCGTATTACGATGGTTTTTACGGTAAGGCGTGGGTGAACAGTTATATCCCCAATATGGGCGGGAAGACGGGTTATACAGGTGTGCTTGAGTTTTATGCTGCGCATGTGCGGACGCTTCTGGCGGCACCGCCACACCAGCGGCCCAAGGGATTTGGTGTCGCACCGGAGGGGCTGGAGAATAACGAGGTGGTCTATGAATTGCTTGCCGATGCGGCATGGCATCCGGAGGGGATTGACCTTTTGCCATGGCTGCGGCAGTATACGCGCTGCCGTTATGGCAGTTATCCTCAGGCGATGGATGGGTATTGGAATGCACTGCTCGCAGGACCATATGGTGCCTTTACGGATCATCCGCGCTTTGCCTGGCAAGGGCGCAGTGGGCGTGTGCGGACAACGATTCATACGCAACAGACCGAACGCGCCCTCCGGGCGTTGGTGGCATGTGCGCCGGAACTGCGGTCAAATGCACTCTATGAAGCTGATGTACGCGAACTCGGTGCAATCGTTTTGGGCGCACAGCAACCAACGCCTGATTTTGAGTGGATGGATGCACTTCTGGAGGGGCATCCTACGCATCGTTTGAGTCGGTGGCTTGATTTTGCAACGCATATTCCCGGTGCGACCCCGGAGCAACAGGCCTATTACGAACGGAGCGCGCGCCGTTTGATTACTACGTGGGGACCTGGAGTTGAAGACTATTCTGCGCGATTATGGAGTGGACTCATCCGGGATTATTATGCGCCCCGGTATCGATTGGAGCGTGCCGGAGCTGCGATAGAAGCGCTGGAGACATTTGAAACAACGTGGGTTGAAAAGAAATGGGGCGTTTCAGTAGCACCAGACGCCACCGCCGCCTTGGAGCGCCTTTTTCAGGCCTATCAGAAGTGAGGTCTCCCCATAAGAAGGACAAAATAAAAGGCGAGCAGTGCGGGATGTCAGAGGTAGTGTAAGGGGGCCTTTTCTCTAAAAGGAGGCAGATTTAGAGCCGATTATCGCGCAGGGCAGTGAGAGCAGGGGGCGTGCGTTCTTAAGTATGCATACAAACCGAGCGGTCAGTAAAATGATAAAAAGGTGTTGTGTTGCGCTATAATGGTGCCAAAAGATTGGAGGTAACACATGAACAAACTGACAGTATGCGCTGTTCTTATTGTTTCGGTGGCCGCATCCGCACTGGCGCGCCCCGAACCCCGTCACCATCGTCCGGAACCGAAGCGTCCGCCGATGCATCGTCCTGCGCCTCGTCCGCAGCATAAGCCGCCGAAAGCGCACTGGGGCGTGAATATCACACCATGGGGAAGTTCGTTCTCTGTGAGTCATCGCGTGGGCCGGAGTGGTAACATCTCATGGACACTTCCGCTGACACCGGCACCCGTTATCCGGGAGGAAAAGGTCGTCGTGGTGCAGCAATCGGTGATTGTGAAGCAGAACTGTGCTTCCAATGGTGTGGAGCTGAACCCGATCTACGCGAATCCGTCCCGGACGTGGGTCGAAGGTTATTGGAAGGTGACGCGCTCGCCGGATGGACGTGAAACGAATCGCGTCTGGGTACCGGGACACTGGGAAGAAGGCTGAACCGTTTTCAGTCAGCTCTTCGCCTTGGCGTGGCAGGACAGACGTCCTGCCACGTTTGTTTTATAGAAGGATTTTGAGGTAAAAGGAGCCCCACAATGCGTGGATGTGAACAAAGGCTTGGTTATTTGAGGGCGGTATTGCGATGGGCTATATGCCTCGCAATGTGTAAGTATGGGCTTATTCAATGAAATGTATGGGGAGGAGGGTGCGGTGAGATGATAAAAAGAACGGCGGCTTGCTGATGCAAACCGCCGTATGTGAAGCTGAGAAGCAACATTAGATGTTGGAAACACCCGTCTGGGAGAAGATGTACTTGTAGTAATCCTTCTGCTTGAGCTTGCCGGCTGCGTCTTCATCGCAGATCACAATGCAGTCGTTGTGGTACTGGAGTGCAGAGCAGGGGCACATCGCTGTGACGGGACCTTCCACGAGACCTGCGACAGCATCCTGCTTGCCAGCGCCAAAGGCCAACAGCACAACCTTCTTGGCATCCATGATGGAGCCGATACCCATCGTTACAGCCTGAGTGGGCACTTCTTCAATCTTACCTCCGAAGAAGAGGCGAGCATTGTCCTGAATGGTCTGCTGCGTGAGCACCTGCGAGTGGGTACGGCAAGCGAGCGAGCAGCCGGGTTCGTTGAAGGCGATGTGGCCATCCGAACCAATGCCGAGGAGCTGGATATCAATGCCGCCGGCAGCGGTGATGGCATCTTCGTAAGCCTGGCAGGAAGCGGCGATATCGGTGGCGAGACCGTCAGGGACATTCGTCTTGGCCTGATCGATGTCGATGTGATCAAAGAGCTGAGTCTTCATGAAGTAGTGGTAGCTCTGATCGTGCTCAGGAGCCAGACCGAGATACTCGTCAAGGTTGAAGCTCTGGCATTCCTTGAAGGAAACTTCGCCAGCCTTGTAAGCTTCGGCGAGGAGTTTGTACATTTTCACCGGGGTGGAACCGGTAGCCAGACCGAGGACAGTCTTCGGATTGCTCTTCACCTGATTGATAAAGATTTCAGCGGCGAGCTTGCTGCCTTCTTCGGCATTCTGAACGATAGCAACTTTCATGTTTGTTTATCCTTTCTGAAAAATAAGATTAGTTGTGTCCGGTCGCCTTTGCACAACGTTGGACAATGGCGTGCATTTCTTCCCGATACGTTTCGATACGTTCAACGAGTTTGAACTGCGTGCGGCAACGGTCGAGATTTTGTTTGGGATAGTGGGTTTTGAAGTAGGTGTCACCCTGGAGATAGTCGGTGAGGAAGCGGATGCCAATCATAAAGGGCAGCAACCACGCCGAGAAGGTGAGTTCCTGAATTTCAGCCTGTGTGAGGAACCGAGCAGTATCAAGATAACCCGAAACGGCAGCTTCGAACATCTTGATATCAAATTGTACACTTTCGGTATCCGGTTCCGACTCATCGGCGGTGTTACAGGTTGTGCGGCACATATCACCGAAGTCATAGAGTGCCAGCCCCGGCATAATCGTATCCAGATCAACCACCGCCACGCACTTCTTGGACGTGGGATCAAAGAGGGCATTATTGATCTTGGTGTCGTTGTGTGTGATTCGTTCCGGGATTTGACCGCGAAGGTAGCGGTTTAAGAGGTGGGCCACCAGATGACGACGGCTCCGGACAAATTCCATCTCTGGCATCACGTCGTTTAAGCGATTACGCAAATCCAGAAAAGCGGCTTCTTCCAGAGTGGCATAGCGCATTGGTGTACAATGGAAGTAGGGGATGGTTTCATAGAGGCGTGGAGCCGGTAAATCCGCCATCATATTCTGGAACTGGGCAAAACCGCGCGCGGCTTCATAGACGACATTGGGGTCACGCACGTTATCGTAACTCTCCACATTGTCAATGAATTCATAGACGCGCCACCACTTGCCTGCAAAGGTTCGCACGCAGTTGCGCCCTTCCTTGGTGTGAATCAGTTTGAGTACCTTCACATCAGGGAATTGCTCCACCTTACTGTTCAAGTGAGCAAGGGTGCGCTCAATATTATCCATCACCTGTTGTGGTTGACGGAAAACGGCGTGATTGATGCGCTGTAAGGTGTAACGGAATGTTTCGCCACCTGGGGTTTCGGTCTTTACGCGTATGGTGTCATTGATATGGCCGCTTCCGAATGGTTCAGCCTTAACCACTTTCCCCTGAAACGCAAACGACTCAAGAATTTCTTCAATGGTATTTTGATTCATGTGTTGTCAGCATCCTTTCTGAAACAACCTGAATGACGAAACAAAAAACGGCCGAATACTGTTCAAGCAGCATTCGGCCGTATTGTGATTAGGCTTCTGCGAGAGCCTTCTGGATGATAGCTTCCATAGTTTCTGCCTGCTCTTCCATGCTCTTTACCATCTTGAGCTGGGTGCGGCAACGGTCCACGTTGTGTCCGGGGCGCTTAATGTGGAAGTAGGTGTCGCCCTGGAGATAGTCGGTAAGGAAGCGGATACCGATTGTCATCGTGATGAGCTGTGCGGAGAATGCAAGTTCTTCCTTTTCGCCTTGTGTGAGGAACTTCGCACCACGGCAGTAGCCCTTTGCGATCGCCTCAAACATATCCATGCGCGAGAAGACCTTGGAGAGATCCTGTTCGTCCTCTGCGGCATTGGCGGTGGAGGTGCGGCACATGTCACCGAAGTCGTAAAGCGCCAGACCGGGCATTACGGTATCCAAGTCAATGACACAAATGCCCTTGCCGGTGGCATCATCAAGCATGACATTGTTGAGCTTAGTATCGTTGTGCGTGATACGTTCAGGAATTTCGCCTTTTGCACAACGTTCTAACAGGCGACCGAAGGTATTTGCACGGGCGGTGACGAATTCAATTTCATCCTTCACGTCCTTGGCGCGGTTGAAGGCATCCTTTTCAATGGCTGCGGTCAACGTTTCATAGCGCTTCACCGTGTTGTGGAAGTTGGGGATGGTTTCGTGCAAACGCGGTTCAGTCAGGTCGGCAACCATGTTCTGGAAGTCTGCGAATGCTTCACCGACCAATTCTGCCTGAGCGGTGCTCTGGATCTGATCGTAAGTCTTTGCGCCTTCCACGAAGACATACATACGCCACCAGTTACCTTCGGTATCGTGGTGAACAGGCTCGCCATCATGTGTCAGAATCAGCGTTAAGGTGCGCCGGGAGATGTCGGTCACGCCCTGAGCGCGTAATTTACCGGCGATGTGGCGGGTTACGCGCAGAATGTTCTGCTGCACGTTGGCCGGCTGAGTGAAGACATGATGGTTGATGCGCTGCAACAAATAGTGCATCGGTGCGCCACCCACAGAATAGGTCAGCTGATAGGTGTCATTGATGTGACCGCTACCATAAGGGCATCCGCTGACAAAATCACCATAAACCTGGAATGTGGACGCAATTGCTTTCAACTCCTGCTGAGTTGCTTTACCGAGCTCTGCCATAATAAGTCCCTTTCATGAATTACAGCTAATGACAATAGCATTACTTTACCACACCTGCGCCAAAAAGCAAAGTATCAAATCGCTTCAAAGAGCCGAAAAACGCTCTTTTCTGGCGTTTAACGCGTATAAACGGGGTGTATTGAAATAAAAAAGCTGTTGAAGCGGTGCTTCAACAGCTGAAGAGGTCATTGCCGAGGCTATAAGCCGAGTTCTGTTCCCTTGCGGGCGTCAATCATTTAACTAAGCACCCAACCCGCGAATGTTTGCCCCCGAGGGGACAATGAAAGATTACCTTTCGCGATGCGAGCAGCATCTCTTCGCCTATTTGGGCTTGCTCCGGGTGGGGTTTACCTTGACACAACACCTTTCGGTTGTTGCCGGTGAGCTCTTACCTCACCGTTTCACCCTTACCCCTTGCGGGGCGGTTTATTTCTGTGGCACGAGCCGTCACACGGTTTTACTCCGTGTCCGCCTGCCATTACAGCAGGCCACCCTGCTCTGTGGAGTCCGGACTTTCCTCCCACATACGCGATGTGAGCGATTGACCGCCTCGGCAATGAGAAATTAATAGAGGATACGTCCGCAACTGGGGCAGTAGATGAGCGTCCCAGAAGGGTTCTTCTCTTCTGCGATTAAGGCTTGCTTCACCGACACTGGCTGAGCCATATCACACCCTGAGCAAACGGAGGTGTCGCGGTTGAGTTCCACAATACAGGGCCAACGGGTCATGGTGACGCGGATATAGTAGTTCAACAACGTTGGCTCAATGGTTTCTGCAAGCGCATTGACACGTTCCTGAACGCGGGTGATTTCTGCTTCCAGAGATTCTTTGCGGGCGTTTAAATCGTCTAAAATCTTCTGCACAGCGGCAGCTTCTTCTGCTTCAAAGGCTTGTGCAGCACTCAGGCGACGTTCGGTCGGTGTGAGATTCTGTGCGGCACGCGCAGCGCTGGCTTCTGCCTGAGCGGCATTTGCGCTTGCGGTTGTGTACTCTGCTTGAGCCGCATTCACAGACCGGGAACTGGACCAATAGGAAGCATTCTGTTCGGCCCGGCGCATTTTCTGGTGGGAGAGGGTGTAATCGTGTTGAAAACGCTTGTATTCATTTTCGGCTGCGATATTGGCGGCTTCAGCCTTTTTGACGGCTTCTTGTGCCATTGCTAAACGCTTTTTGGCGTCATTGCGGCGTGCCGGTAAAACCACCATACTTTCATGTTTCAAGGAGCGGAGAAGACGATCTTCTTCCTGTAATTTAAGCAGAGTTTCAATATCCATAACGTTCCTTTGGTTATCCATCAAAAATAAAGATCGCGTTTTCCGGAGCGGACCTGCTCCAAACGCTTCACCACTTCGGTGCGGAGTTTGCCATCTAACTTTTCAAGTTCGGCATTGATGAGTGCCATTCCTTTAGCCTTGGTTTCAGGCGAGGCGTAATCCTCCAGGTATTCGGCCAGTGTCATAATGGCATTGGGTGTGCAGAACTTCCCGATGAAACCGGGGATAGCATACTCCATAAAATGCTCGCCTGTGCGTCCCAAACGATAGCAACTCGTACAGAAGCTGGGAATATAGCCGCCTTCCAAAATTTCACCAATCACTTCGTCCAGCGTACGCGTGTCGCCCACCTTGAACTGCTCGCGGTTCAACGTCTGCTCGCCCTTTTGACGGTCTTCCTGATAACCACCGATTTCGAGTTTGGTGCCGGCATCTATCTGCGATACGCCGAAGGCCAAAACTTCACGGCGTAGTTCTGCTGGCTCACGGGCCGTCATAATCAGTCCGGTGTAGGGCACGGCTAAACGTAAAATGGCGACTAAACGCTTGTACTCATTATCACTGACCTGATATTTCAGGTTGAGATCCAGCCCTTCGGCAGCCTTAATGCGCGGGAAACTGAGGGTGTGCGGCCCCACGCCAAACTTGGATTGGAGGTAAAGTGCATGAGTAACCATCGCCAATACTTCAAAACGCCAATCATACAAACCGAAAAGTACGCCCAGTCCTATGTCATCAATGCCCGCACGGAATGCACGATCAAAGGCATTCAGACGCCACATGTAGTTGCCCTTCATTGTGTTGGCAGGGTGCCACTCGGCGTAGGTCTTCTTGTGATAGGTTTCCTGGAAAATCTGATAGGTGCCAATGCCCGCTTCCTTCACGATACGGAAGCCTTCTTCATCGAGCGGAGCAGCATTGATATTCACGCGGCGGATCTCGCCATTGCCTTTTTTGGTGGCATAGGTCTGGCGCACCGTATGAGCGATAAAATCCGGTGAATATTTCGGACTCTCGCCGTAAACCAGAATCAAACGCTTGTGCCCCAGTTCTTCCAGAGCCTCCACCTCACGCACCAATTCCGCATCGGAGAGCGTATGGCGCACGGCACTCTTCAGCGAACTGCGAAAGCCGCAATACTTACAATTATTTGTACAATAGTTACCCACATACAGAGGTGCAAAGAAAACGATGCGATTCCCATACACATCACGCTTCACCGTGCGGGCTGCCTCAAAGATTTCTTCCACCAATTCAGGGCTTTCTGCGCCTAATAAAATGGCGGTTTCTTCAACTGTCAGGGCTTCTTTACGAAGGCTCTTCGCAATTACGCGGCGTACAGCTTCCGGATCTTCTTTCAGTCCGGCGACCATTGCCTCCAACTTCACATCATCAATGAAGTCAACGGCATCTGCGCTGAGTGTCGTGTTCATTTGATACATAGTACGGACTCCTTGCCGGGGATGCGCCTTTTCCTGCAAAATTGCGGACGTGCCGCGCATCACGCTACGGCAAAACGTTTCATATAATACAACTATTAATAGAAAGAGTGCAAGTAGCAAATCTCCGGAAATCAGACTTCCGGACGCCGGGTGCCCTGCATATCAATCGCTTGAACCCAGCGAATATCGGGGCATTTCTGTTGAGGTTCCCCCACCACTTCGATGGCATCAAAGCGGTAAAGCGTAGTGTCATTGAGGAGAAAATGGTGGCTCAACCACTGCGTTGCACAGCGCCGCATGAGCTGACGTTTACGGGCATGCACCGCTTCTATCGGTGCACCATAAGCCTCATTTTTGCGGGTTTTGACCTCAACAAAGAGGTAATAACGCCCCTGTTTGGCGATAATATCCAGTTCGCCATGGCGACATGGGCGCACATTACACCCCAGAATGCGACACCCATGCAAGCGGAGATAACGCGCCGCCCAGCGTTCGCCCCAGGCACCAGAGGGCAAATCAGCCGTCAACCCTTTCAGATCGAGCCAATGCCAAAAGTGGAGAGCCCAGCGCAGAAGGGGATTCATCAGCGATTGCGGAGTGCCGGATCAAAGACATCGCGTAGCGCATCGGCCAAGCGGTTGAAGATAAAGACGAGTAGGAAGATGGCCAATGAAACAATGGTTAATTCCCACCAGATGCCTTGCCACAGACGGGCGCGGGCATTATTGATCATAATTCCCCACGATGGCTCGCCCTGTACGCCGATACCCAAGAAGCTCATAAAAACCTCTGTACCGACACTCGCCGGGAAGCGAATTGAGAAGGAGATCAAGACAATGTGCATAACATTCGGCAAAATATGACGGAAAAGAATCCGCATCGGCGAATAACCCAAAACCTTTGCCGCATGCACATAAGGGCGATCGCGGTGCTTAATCACCTCCGCGCGGATATTACGGCACACACTCACCCATGTCGTAAGGCCGATACCGAGATAGATGCCAAAGAGTCCCTTTCCGGCAATCATCGCAATCGCCAGAATGAAAAGTAAGCCTGGCATCGCCGACACCGTGGCGCAGAGCCACACTACCGCACTGTCAATCTTACCCCCGAAATAACCACCTAGACTCCCCAGGAGCACCCCTAGGGGAATCGCAATCAACGAGGTCATAATCCCCACGTGAAAGGCAATGCGCGCCCCTTGCACCAATCGTTGCAAGACATCTCGCCCCAAATTGTCCGATCCCAGAAGGTAACAATGTTTACGCGGAGGAATCACTTCTCCCTTAGCCGTTGTCTTTTCAGGGAAGGTAACCGTCGTTAACGGTGGCACATATCGACTCTCCATGTGGAGCTCGTTATAAGGTGGCGTTTCGGCTACGCCCAGTGCAATTGTGGTAAACGGAATACGAAATCCCTGATTGTAATAACGGTAAACGCATTCACCATAGAGCGCAGCAAAGGTGTAAATCAAGATGACGACAATGCAAAAACGCGTCATCTTGTCCGCCCATAACCGTTGCCAAGCGGAGGGACCACGCAGAGCTGTACTTTCAGCAGAAGGAGTGGGAGCAGGTTTCATGATGCAAACCTCACACGGGGATCAAGCCAGCCATAGGCAATATCCGTCAACAAATTGACACACTGGTAAATCAACGCGCCAAAAATAACCACAGCACGCACCACCGACATATCCGCTGAATTAATCGCATTAATCGAAATACTGCCCAGACCGGGAATGCCAAAGAAACTCTCCAGAAGCAAACTGCCAGTAAAAAGATAGGGGATTGCCAGCGAAATATACGTTACCACTGGAATCAGCGCATTTCGCAACACATGCACAAAAAGCACTCGTGCCGGCGAAACACCTTTAGATACCGCTGTGCGAACGTAAGGTTTGTACACCTCATCCAGAATCGCCGCACGGTAAAAGCGGACGTCCGGCCCCAGACTCCCCGCAATACCGATCAGCACCGGCAAAACCAGATAAAACGCACTCTCGTATCCCCAAATGGGGAAAACCGGCCACCGGAAACCCAGCAAATACTGCCCCATTAGAATCCATACCACATAATTGATACTCATCAGCAGCGTAGACACGGCCAAAACTCCGCGATCCAGCAAACCTCCCTGACGCGCCGCACAAAGCAATCCCAGTGTTACCCCCAGAATCGCCCCAAAGAAAAGAATCGGCACCGAGAGTGACATCGTTGGCAATAATCCCTGCGCCAACACCTGCGTCACCGGCTGCTTTGTCTCTAGAGACGTTCCCAAATCCAAATGAATCAGTTGATTCAAATAACGCAAAAACTGCGAATCAAAGAAATGCCGCGTCCTCCGGTAAACCGCTGTAGCCCCCTCAATCGCCGTAATCTGCCACCCCTCGGCCACGCAAATCTCCGACTGCTGCACATAACGCTGAATCTCGCCACTGTCCGCATGCCGCGCCGTGACCACAGATGCCCCCGGCAACACATACTCACCCTGTTGCAAAGGGAACGCCAATTCCGTCGCCCCATCAGCTCCTTTTCGCAACGCATCAATCTCATATTGCGAACCAAAAAAGAGCGGTAAATCATAACCATTTGCCGCATCAAACGCTGCAATGGCCTGTTGGGAAGCATGCTGCCCCAAAACCGTCTGTGCCGGCGAACCGCCAACCACATAAAATAAAACAAAGGAAAGCACCAGAACGCCAAAAGTCGTTGGGATCATTTCCAAAAGTCGTCTGCAAATATAACGCCACATAATGCCAATACCATACCATAAATAAATCATCATGGACCAAACAGGTACGCAAAGGAATATTGCACAATAGTGTCGCGAGGGTAAGAAGAGCGACTTTCAGAGGAAGGGATGTCAAAAAGGAAAAGGCTTGTCTTCCTACGACCCTTCTGGGCTTAATAAGGGAGGTTAAGCGTTCTGCATGAGGGGTGTGCCATCACCCCTCATCTGATATACCGCGAATCGCCACTCTCAAACACGGCGACTTCAGTGCGTCTGCGTGTAGATGATTTGTTCCCTAACAAATTCACACCACTCTCAAACTGGGGGCATTCTAACAAATCCCCGTGGAAAGATTTGTTCCCTAACAAATTCACACCACTCTCAAACACACCAACAATATAACAAATTTAGAAATAGATTTGTTCCCTAACAAATTCACACCACTCTCAAACCCGCTCTTCGGTGTAACACGCTACGGAACAGATTTGTTCCCTAACAAATTCACACCACTCTCAAACAGATACTTTAAGGCATAAAGTATCTAAATTGATTTGTTCCCTAACAAATTCACACCACTCTCAAACTTAAGATCCCGCGCGCTTCGGTGGTGGCAGATTTGTTCCCTAACAAATTCACACCACTCTCAAACCCAGGGACTCATCTTTGATGCCATTGAGCAGATTTGTTCCCTAACAAATTCACACCACTCTCAAACTTGTGAATGGCGAGATAGTGAAACTTAAAGATTTGTTCCCTAACAAATTCACACCACTCTCAAACCTAAATACACACAGTTTGCCGTTTCTTTTAGATTTGTTCCCTAACAAATTCACACCACTCTCAAACCG
>JAFTHG010000198.1 GCA_017457555.1 Kiritimatiellia bacterium
CCGGAACCCAATATGACGGTGCTTTGGGCTCAGAATCTGCCGCAGGGATGGAAGGATTATTGCGCTCATGTGTCGATCGAAACTGACTCTGTGCAGTATGAAAACGACGACTTGATGCGCGAACGTTATGGTGATGACTATGCAATCGCTTGCTGCGTGTCGGCAATGACCTTGGGTAAGGATATGCAGTTCTTCGGGGCTCGTATCAACCTCCCGAAGGCTCTTCTGATGGCCATCAATGGCGGTCGTGAAGAAATCAAGGGTAAGCAAGTCAGCCCTGCGACCGATTTGCCGCCGGAAGGTCCCTTGAATTACGACGATGTGATGGCTCGCTATAAGACGTTGCTCTCTTGGCTCGCCCATCAGTATGTGAACACGATGAACGTGATTCACTATATGCACGATAAGTATGCTTATGAAAAGACCCAGATGGCTCTGCACGATACCCATTTGGCTCACCGCTGGATGGCATTCGGTTGTGCCGGTATCTCCGTGACAGCAGACGCACTCTCGGCTATCCGTTATGCGAAGGTCACTCCTGTTCGTAATGAAGAAGGCATCACGACCGACTTCGTTATTGAAGGAGACTTCCCGAAATTCGGTAATGATGATGACCGCGTGGACGCCATTGCCAAGGAAATCGCTGAGTACTTCTATCAGGAATTGAAGAAGACGCCGTGCTATCGTAATGCCGAACACACCTTGTCGTTGCTCACCATCACCTCTAACGTGATGTATGGTCGCAACACGGGTGCAACGCCTGACGGTCGTAAGGCTGGCGAAGCATTCGCTCCCGGTGCCAACCCCATGCATGGCCGTGATGCTTCCGGTGCAACGTTCTCGCTGAACTCGGTGGCAAAGCTCAACTACGATGCTTGCCGTGACGGTATCTCCAATACCTTCACCATCAATCCTTCTGCGCTCGGTAAGGATAAGGCAACGCAGATTGCCAACCTCACCCGCGTGATGGATGGTTACTTTGTTCAGGGTGCACACCACTTGAACGTGAACGTGTTCAATACGGACCTTCTGCGTGATGCTCAGGCACATCCGGAAAATTATCCGAATCTCACGATTCGCGTTTCTGGTTATGCTGTGCGCTTCATCAACCTGAGCAAGAAGCATCAGGACGAAGTGATCGCCCGTACCTGCCACAGCTGCCTGTAAACCGCTACGGCAATTCCACAAAAAAGGCTCCCGCCCGGGGGCCTTTTTTGTTTGTTCTGGGATGCTTTTGTTGTGACGAATGGGGGGAAGGAGAGGGTGATAGCCGTTGAAGGGGGGAGGCTTGTCAAGGGGGAATGAAAAAAAGTTAAAATTTTTATTTGAGCGTTTTTACGGTGTTTTAGGGCAAATTTTGAGTGTTTTTGGTGTGTTTTAGCTGCTTTTACGCTAATTTTATTTTCTTATTACTTTATTTTGTTAGAAAAAGATGTGGTTTTTGTGAAATAGCAGTCTATATAGTGGAGGCACGTTTAAAAAAATGTTGCAAGCGGAATTTCCTGAGTGATGTGTTCATCATCAGGTATTCTCGGTTGACGATTCTGTGCCGCCGTGAACAGGTCGGATTCGTGAAAGAAAGGATGTGCGTGATGTCATGCGATGCGTTTAAGCGTGAAATGTTAGCCAAACTATCGAAGGTACAACCAAAAATCAGTGCGGATGGCAAGGGGTGGAGGAATTTTTTGGAATCACGAATGAAAGGTTTTAATGTAATAACTCCTGAAATGATTTCATTAAAGGACGAGATCACCAAAGAGGAGTTAAAAAAAGACTATCTTATCGAGCTCCGCAATGTAATCAACGAGGCGACCGTCTCTCGCATTAAGAAGATGCATCAGTTGGTGGAAAAGGTTAAGGAGGAGGAGTTGAAATGTGGGCGTCAAGAGAAGGCGATGTTATGGGAAATGCTTGAAGAGGGTGACGCATCCGATATAGATGGGCGTGCGACAGGTTCGGAGAATACGTTGACGGAACTCCTCTTTGTAATTGACGAGAGTAGCTCAATGCGTTTCATGGAGACGATTGTTTCCGATTGTGACAACATTCTTGCCGATCATCGGGAAATGCCTGGCGATGTCATTGTGTCAACCGTCTTTTTTAGTTCTACGATAAGACCGGCGCATGACCGGCTATCCATTCAGAATGTACCACAAATTACGGAAGAGGATTATACTCTAGAGGGGGGATATACGGCACTCTTTGATGCTATCGGGCGGGCGGTCTATCATGTGTTGATGTCCCAAAAGCAAACAGAAGTGGAGCACCGTCCATCGCGGACAATCCTTGTGATTATGACAGATGGCTGGGATACCTGCAGTAACATCTATTCGTGTCGGGAAATTCAACGTCTTCTGAAGCATTTGCAAGCAAAACGTAATTGGGTAGTGTATTGCTTGGGCACTGAAGTGAAGCACTTTAGAAAAATGGATAGAAGAGACGAATTAGAATTCATGCGGAGGCAGCGTCAATTAGAACGCATGCGGAGGTGGCGTCAATTAGAACGCATGCGGAGGTGGCGTCTGCGTAGTTTTAGTGAGTGAATAAGGCGACAGAGGCTCCGCTTAGGTGTCCCCGACTAAAAAAATTACAACTTTTTTACAAAAAGTGGTATCAAATTTTCGCCCCCAGTGATAAGGGTGTAACATCTGGAGAAGTTTCGTGTTATTCGCCTTTCTCCATTTTTGTTAAAGTAGACGTCATGAGAGGAAATCCTATGCCACAACCCGATGACTTGCGGCTGCAATCGTTACTCAGTGAGATTCTTCAGCGTGAACCAGAGAACCACGAGGAAACGAACTCTGATGTGACCTCTTCCCAGAAGCGGTCACGTGTTGAGTGCGAACCCCGAGCTTTCAGGGAAGACGCATCCCGTAACGCTTCGTGTTCGCGTCGCATAGAGCAGTCGCCGGGCCGTGAAACGTTCGTCGCGTCCGACAGCTTTCAATCAGCAAAAGGCACGCCCTTCAATTTCCAACATTATCCCCTCAGCGAAATCTCAGAGGCTCTTTATGTGGCGTTGACCACGCTTCCGCCGCGCGAAAAAGAGATTCTTCTCTGCCGTTATCGTCAACCTGCGGTGTGGACCCTGCAAGCCCTTGGCGAACGCTTCGGTGGCATTTCCCGCGAGCGTGTCCGCCAAATCGAACAAAACGCCCTCCGCAAACTCCGCAAAGCCATGATTGAAACCCTCACCGCTGGTAAGTAAAGGAAGGTCAAGATGGCAAACATTCTCTCTCAACAGCAGGGCATTACAATCAAGTCAGATACGTATCAAAGCTGGGATGAATTCTTGAAACAACTCCCGGGCGCAGATGAATTAGCCAAGGAAAAAGCGCTGGCAGAAAAAAGAAAAAGCACTGGAAACGTACAAAAATACGCTCAATCGCATAAGAAACAAGAAGAAAATCAGAAACAAAATAGCAAAAAGGGTGTGTCAAAGCGTCAGCAAACACCCCATCCGCGACCATCTCAAATCGTCCATGACCAACATCAGGTGCTTAAACAGGATAAAATCCAAGAGGCCCTCTCTTCTTTGAGCAAGTGTTCAATAAAAGATGAGGTGTTTGGCGGTAAAACCATAACCCTTGCACATGCTGCGAGTGTATTGTCTGGGTATTATCTGACAGAAATCGCGATACAAGGAAAGGCCTTTCCTGTTACATCGTGGGGAAAAGCATTAAAGTTGTTCTTATTCATCCTGGCTAAAAATTATCCACGTCTGATCCAAAAATGGAAGACCGAGGGGTTGTTGACGTGGGTGAACTTCACAAAAACGGAAAGCGGAACAAGTGTAATGCTAATTCCGGGTCATCAGAAATCAATTGTGGAGTGGCAAATTGCTAAATTGCAATGGTTAATTCTGAAATGTAGACTTAAACTTGGCAATGTAATACTTAATTTGAAGTCAAAAAAACGCCTAAAGTCGGGAATGTCTTTACAGCCGATTCCGTGCCATCGGTATTGCTACCCGAAGTCTAAAAATAGTCAAGAACCAGAAACATCTTTACTGGGACACGAGGAAATGTTCAGAAAACAGAACTCACATCTCGATAATCATTCTGTTGCTTGGATAGAGGGTGGTAGCGTGACGAATGAAAATAAGGGAAAACCGCATGAAACGAGGCGTAAAACTATGACGAAGGAGCCTCCATCTAAAAATCTTATAACTACTCCTTCGGCTAAACTTTCTTGGGTCACAAATACCCCTTCTTCTGAAATTCGTTACATTGTAGAGAATGGTGTCGTCGTCCGCCTTGGTCGAGGAACTACTGGCAACCATGAGGTCGCTCGTTCTTCGTCAGATGCAGAGGATACTTGGATTGGAATGGGACATTTTGCACGTGATAATGGCCGGTTTGGAAGTATTGATGGCGTGGATTACGCAGATTGATTTTGAAAGGAGTTGATTATGGAGTCAATAGAGACGGTTCGGGACGATGAGACTAATGCGATCATTGATCATGTGGAGGCGGTGCTGCGCATTGTGGCAGGGAAGTGTGCCCGGTGCGGTGGGCAATGTATGGGATGCGTCTTTGACGGATTGGATTCCGGGATGTTTCGAGCGCATCTTGATGCAGCACTGGCACTGATGGCACATCTGCCCAACAGCCGAAATGAGGTTGTCGCAGAGGCGACACAGCGTCAGCGTCAACGTCAAAAAGCGTGGCAGAAGTTCTCAGATAAAGAACAGTGATGTCGTCATTGTGACGGTGTCACCGCTTGGCGGTGTAGCGGATTGTGTTAAAAAGTCCCCCTCGGAGCATTTTGGGGGATGGGGTTTACTTTTGGGATTTTTCCCATGGGAGTTGGATATTTTCACGTACCCATCGGGTGAGTTTTTTCCAGGCATTGAGGGTGATTTCGGCTTCTAATGTGTC
>JAFTHG010000199.1 GCA_017457555.1 Kiritimatiellia bacterium
CTACGGTACGGCGAAGGATGTCATTTTGCGTATCATTGGTGACATTGGTGTCGATGGTGCCACCTATTGTGCCATGGAATTCCGAGGCGAAGCAATTGATGCCATGAGCATTGAGGAGCGCATGACGATTTGCAATATGGCCATCGAAGCCGGCGCAAAGAGTGGCATTATGCCACCCGATGAAAAAGCCCTTGCCTACGTGCGTCAGCACTCCGGCGAACAGGATATTGAAGTCATCGAAGGCGATCCGGATGCGCCCGTTCTGGCCACCTACACTTATGACGTTTCGACCTTTGTCCCTTGTGTGGCCAAGCCGCACTTGCCCGGCAACTATGCCGCAGCAGCAGATTGCCGCGACATTGCCGTGGATCAGGTCTACATCGGCTCCTGCACTGGTGGCAAAACCGAAGACTTCCTGTGGGCCGCCAAAGTACTCAAGGGCAGAAAAGTCAAGATCCGCACCTGTCTCGTCCCGGCGACCTGCGAGGTGATGCGTGCCCTGACCACACTGACGATTGATGGTGAAACTTTGGAGCAAATCTTTGTCAATGCCGGGTGCGAACCTATCCAGCGTCCCAGCTGCGGTGCCTGTCTGGGCGGTCCGATTGACACGTATGCGCGAACCAAAGGCAATGAAGTCGTCGTGTCGACAACCAACCGCAACTTTATCGGTCGTATGGGCTCCAAGGATTCCCAAATCTATCTGGCATCTCCTGCCACTGCGGCAGCAACAGCAATTGCCGGTCACATTGAAAGTCCATGGACCATTCTTGGTTTGCCGGGAGATCCTGCATTGGGACGCGTCCCACCGGTGAAGGAGGATGGCAATCCTGACAAACAAATTGCGGCACACTCGGAGGACCCGGTTTCCACCTTTGCCGTGACAGGTAAAGTCTATGTTCTGGGCGACAATATTGACACGGATTTGATTATCCCGACGATGTACTTGAACCTCGTGCCGACCATTCCGGAAGAGTATCGTAAGTTGGGTTCGCATGCTTTGGCCGGCTTGCCAGACAGCTATCCCATCTTCTCCTCAAATCCCGATGGTACCACGCCCTATGCCATTATCATTGCGGGCAAGAACTTCGGATGCGGTTCGTCACGCGAACATGCGCCTATTGCAATCGGTGCCGCCGGCTGCAAAGCCGTCGTCGCAGAGAGTTATGCGCGTATCTACTTCCGCAATGCCGTGGCAACGGGTGAAGTCTTCCCGCTCGAAACGCCGATTTCGTTGCAGGATGCCTTCAAAACCGGTGATGAAGCCACCCTTGATCTGGCAAAGGGCACCTTGACACGCCTTTCAGATGGCGCAGTGTTTACCTTGTCTGCGGCGGATGCCGTAGCGCCGGTAATTGCCGCCGGTGGCATCTTTGAGTACGCCCGCCAAAACAAGATGGTGAAGTAAGCGCACTTCTTCCGTCAACCGGATTGTGCTGTGCGGCAATTAACGCTTCATCTGCCGCACAGCAGCTTCTCCCAACCTCTGATCTCCAACAGAAAGCTTTTTATGAAAACCTTCTTTCAGGCTTGTTGTCTTGCCCTTCTGCTGACGCTTCAGGTTTCCACTGCATTCGGAGCTGTCGATCCCTTCTTCCCTCAGGCAACCTGCAAGGATGGCATCGTTTCGGTTACCTTTATGATGGCCACACCCGACCAACACATCTATGATGACATGCTCACCTGTTCGCTGGGCCAACCCATTGCGAAACCGGAAGCCCATCGCGATGGTGATGACCGTATCATCTATGGTGGTCTTGCGGAGTTCAAGTGGGCCCTTGGCGATGCCTTAACCTTTACGTTGGATTATCAGGGGTGTGATGCCAGTCAGTGCTATATGCCGCAGTCACGCACCTTTGTGATTCAGGACGGACGTGTCACGTGCCCCGACTTTGAGCCGGCCACGACCTTGCCAGCAGAAGTCCCCTCTATCGCCTTACCGGAGATTCCGGTTGACATTCCCAATTTCACGCCAGTTGAACCACTGCCTGATGTTTCGGAAGTTACCCCGGACACCCCGAACGAACCCACCATGCGGTCGTGCTCAGGATTCATCCCTGCCGCCGAATTTGTCACCTTCTTACGGGGTGATACCGCCGAAATGGTAACCACCGAGGCACCCTCTTTCTTTGACAACCCCCAAGCATGGGTGGCAGTGCATGGTTTCTGGCTTCTGATAGGCGTGGTGTTCCTCTTCGGCATTGCGCTGAATCTCACCCCCTGCGTTTTGCCGATGATGCCCATTAATCTGGCCATTATTGGTGCAGGTGCAGCCGGCAGCAGCCGTTGGAAAGGTGCATTACGTGGTGGATCCTATGGTTGGGGTATTGCCTTAGCCTATGGCGTGCTGGCACTCATCCCCGTTTTAACCGGGACAGCATTCGGAACGCTTCAGGCTACATGGTGGTTTAATGGCGCAATTGCACTTGTTTTCGTCTTCCTGGCCTTGGCACTCTTTGATGTCTTTATGATTGACTTCACCCGGTTTGCCGGAACCTCCAGTGGCAAGCAAGGCACAATCGCAGCGTTTGTGGCAGGTGCAGTCAGCGCTATTTTGGCCGGTGCCTGCGTTGCGCCCATTCTTATTGCCGTACTCTTGCTCACCACTGACTACGTTGCAGCAGGAGCCTACTGGGCACTTTGCTTGCCCTTTGTCTTGGGTCTGGGCATGGCGGCACCGTGGCCCATTGCTGGCGCAGGTCTTACCTTCCTGCCGAAACCCGGCGCATGGATGGTATGGGTGAAGAAGATTTTTGCAATCATCGTTCTGCTCTTTGCTGCCTACTATGGGTGGACCGCTGTCAAAACAGTGCTGCCACATGAAGGTTTAGATGGTGCAAACCTGCCGGAAATTGAAGCCGCCATTGAAAAGGCTCAGGCATCCGGAAAGCCCGTGTTGTTGGACTTCTGGGGCCCTGCCTGCAAGGCATGCGACCAGATGGAATCCTCAACCTTCACCGACCCCGTCGTTCTGGAAGAATTGGCTCGCTTTGACGTCTTAAAGATTCGAATGGATCTTGCGGACAAAGCAATTCGCCCGACACAGGAACGGTTTGGCATTCAAGGATTGCCCACCTTTGTGGTGATTGACGGTCAGTAAGGTTGCTTGCGGTGAATCGCAATCAGCACTCATTAACGACCTTTTCTTCACGGCCGGACATTGCAGATGATCCGGCTGTGAAGCGTTTTATCGCTTGGTTACGTGCGATTCGGCACAGCAGTCCGCTCACAATTCACAACTATGTCCGTGATATCGGACAATTTGTCACCTTTTATTGGAGTGAACACGCACTTCCCCTCCCGTGGGAGAAGCCTGTCCGGGCAGATGCCAAACGCTTCCTCTATGCGTATGCAAAGACAGGCGCTAAGCCGGCATCAACAGCGCGTAAATTAGCCTCTTTACGTTCTTTTTACCGCTTTTTAGTCATTGAGAACGTCGTGAAAAGTTCCCCCTTTGCGGCGTTGCGCCCCCCTATCCGCGAAAAGAAATTACCCACATTGCTCACAGAAGACGAAGTCGTGCGGTTGCTCAATGCTCCCGTAGAAGCCTTGAAGAGCGCATTGGAAACCGAAGGCGCCGCACTCAACCCCGTCAAACACTTTCTTCTCCTGCGTGATATTGCGCTCTTTGAAACATTGTACAGCACTGGAGCCCGTGTAGCAGAAATTGCCGCATTGACCAATGGTTATCTGCAATTAAACCAAGGCTCGTGTATTGTCCGCGGCAAGGGAAACAAGGAACGGCTCTGTATGTTGGGCGAACCCGCCGTTCAGGCGATTCAGGCGATGCAAGCCAAGGCGGTTGGATTATGGCCCGATGCCATGGCTCCCAATCGGCCAACGTTTCTCAATAATACCGGCGAAGGACTGACCACGCGCTCCATTGAACGCTTCATGAAGCACTGGTTGGCGTTTGCCGGGTTGCCAGTAACGCTCTCGCCACATAAATTGCGCCACTCTTTTGCGACACACTTGTTAACGCATGGAGCAGACTTGCGAGCCGTTCAAGAACTTTTGGGGCACACCTCCCCGGCAACAACGCAAATCTATACACATTTATCGTTGGAACATCTGACTGAAACCTATCACCAGAATCACCCGCGTGGTTAGTTCTCCGTCACCTTTAATAGACAAAAATAAAACGCCCCGATGCCAGCAGGCTCCGGGGCGTTTCTGCTATAGCGTGATGACGCGCTGTGATTACGAGAAATCCAAAGCGATTGTACCATTCACGATCGCAATATCCTTCAACGTGCCTTCCAGTGCAACACCGCGAAGTTTCGCCAATTCAGAAATGGCGATGGTCAATGTATTGCCATTCACACTCAACCCGGGCTTGCCGGCAACGGCTGTGGCGATCTGTCCCATTGCTGCCGTAGCCCCTGCTTCACCACCCATCATTGCCATTGACAACTTGGAAAGCGTCACATCCAGTGCGGTGCCACCCTGAGCCGGAGCAAGACGCAACTGCGCTTCAATCGGCAACGGCATAAAACCCATTGACGCTTTACACTTGAAAATTAATAAGCCGTCTTTCAGCGTTACTTTCGGCTCTTTCACCTTCTTCAGCATTTCACCTTGCGTTTCAGCCATCTTGGCAAACGCTGCGGTCAAGCCGTTGTTAATATCACTTTCTGTTAACGTTAAAGCGAGTTTACTCAGTATCATAATACCTCCAAAATTGAACGCGGATTATATCAAAAATTAAGAAGCGGTTCCTGATAGTAACAGACTTTTCGCCTGTTCAACCGAAACGCCAGCCACTGCAAAGCGTTTTAACCGAGCTGTCTGGCCGGAGAGCAATGACACCGCACTTCGGGAAACAGAGAGACTCTCTGCTAAAAAACGTCGGGCGGCTTCATTGGCTTTGCCATCAACAGGCGGTGCGGTAAGGGCAACGCGCAACCACTCGGTTTCTTCGCCAAGAACCGCATTCCGTGATGCTTTAGGCGTTACCTTGACCGTGATGGCACACCCATCTTTCCAAGCGTTACACCACATAAGCACCCACCAAAGAGGCAATCATGGACATCACCCACACGAAGATTAACGGAAGGAAACCGCAGAGTAAGAAGAATACAAAAAGCGTCAACAAGGGCGTTAGGCACACCATTCCTATCCGGATTTCCGGTAACGGACCGCGTAGCAGACGAAAGACATCATCCAGAAAATAGGTCAATCCCTTTGAACGTGTCAGCAATGAAAGCAACGCAAAGAAAATCAATGTTACCGTAAACCCATGCAATTCAGCAAAGATTTCCAAGATACTCAATCCCGAAAGGACAAGCCATTTAAAGGGAAATACTAAATTGGAAATTGAAAGTTTCGCCGCCTTTTCGGCCACAGCACCCTGAAAAATATTTAGCGTCTCTAACGGATAAAGGACTGTTGTTGCTGTTTGGAAAAGGACCAATACAAACACCACTGAACCGGCACACAAGGCCAACACCTGCGCCGTCACGGGCAACCGCAATATTGGATTTACTGAAAGCCGTAAGAGGTCGCCTGAATAACCAGGCAATTGTTTCGTACGATGCCAAACGCCCAAAAATAAAACCGCCGCAAGCAACGTTAAAAAGTGGCGTAACAATCCCATACAAGCGATAAACAACCACTGCAAAAATGTGGCATGCGGTAATTCAAAAACGGCAAAAGTGCCAATCGTAATGTTATGCAGTTGTAATCGGGACAACATTACCGCATCTGCACACAAGAACAACAAAATCAGAATACTGCACAATACTTTAGGCGGAAACGGGAGCGCCGGGTGTAACTTTCGCAACAATCGCGTCAGTAGATTATCCAATGTCGCCGCATACGGATTCAACAGTACGTAACACGTTGGCAACGAGATACGCACCACTAAAACGACACACGCAAAGAGGAAAAATGCGTGAAAGAGATTAATCAACATCAATCGGCTCCACCATTTTCAAAGATTTTCC
Organism: Kiritimatiellia bacterium; assembly: GCA_017457555.1. Classification (GTDB taxonomy): domain Bacteria; phylum Verrucomicrobiota; class Kiritimatiellia; order RFP12; family DVOR01; genus Spyradenecus. The sequence goes on from JAFTHG010000199.1 coordinate 5,946, forward strand.
CAAGGCCAAAAAGCGTTAGCGTTGGATCAATTGCAATATCTAAGTCTGAATCCTTCAAAATCCATGCCGCATATCCACCCGTTGCAACGACGTGCGCCTTCCCGTTAAAGGGCTTTTGAAGATGCGAGACTAATTCACGAACAATACCACGATAGCCAACCTGTGCACCCAAAGCAATCGCTTCTTCGGTGGACTTTCCCACGGCAGGAGCCTCTGCATCGCCCAATTCCACCTTCGGCAACAGGGCGGTCTTTTCATGCAGATACGTTGTCATCAACGGCAAACCCGGCGTAATGACACCGCCTACATACGCAGGACGTTCATCAATTACTTCAAAATTTAACGCTGTACCGAAGTCTACCACAATAAGAGGCACACCATAACGGGCCAAACCTCCTGCTGCATCTGCCAGACGATCTGCGCCAATCCGGTCGGGACGAGGATAGTCCAGCGTGAATCCCAGCGGGCTCGCAGCTGTGACAAATCGGGGAACGCATCCCAAGACATCACGAATCAAACGCTTCCACTTCGCATTCACCTCTGGCACTACGGACGCAATTGAAACGCCTTCCACCGCATCTGAGGCAATCAGGCGCACCATATCCGCACAAGCTTCCGGATTTTTCCGGATTCCACCATCAATATGTGTTACACGCGAAACCACGCCGTCTTCGTAAAGACCAAGCGTGGCGGAGGTGTTACCAATGTCAATACAGACTAAACGCATCAGATGACACTCCATTCCAAGGCCAAATCTGTACTTGGAGCAGAATGTGTTAGTGCGCCAACGCTCAAAGCATCAACCCCTGTCGCAGCAATTGCATTTGCCGTCGTGAGATTGATTCCACCGGAAGCTTCTAATTTTGTAACAGAAGTAGTTGCACGCGTAATCTGAACACATTCGCGCATCATATCGCAGGACATATTGTCAAGCATGATCCACTCCGGTTCAGCCTTTAGCGCAGACTTCAACTCTTCAATGCTCTCAACTTCGATTTCAACAGCCAAAAGCGGATAGGCTTTGCGAGCAGCTTCCACTGCCAGATCCAAACGATTTGGATCGCCTCCTGCCCACAGGTGTCGATGATTATCTTTCATCAAAACGCGGTCATACAGTCCAAAACGATGATTCACACCACCGCCACAACGAACTGCAAACTTTTCAAACACGCGCAGGCACGGGGTCGTTTTGCGCGTATCCAAGACCATGCATGGATACGGCTTTACCGCCTCTACAAAGCGATGCGTCAATGTTGCCGTACCACACATACGCTGAATGAAGTTCAAGGCCGTCCGCTCTGCAGTGAGAATGGCACGGGCTCGCCCAGTGAATCGTGCCAAAACACTATTTTTCGGAGCAATTGCTCCATTTGGGATCAAGATTTCATAGGTCAACGTAGGGTCCAGAAGTTGCAGGATATACAGTGCCACATTCAATCCGGCTACGCAACACTCCTCACGCGCCTGAATTTCACCTGTCGCCAAAATGTCCGGCCCCACCAGAGCCAACGTGGTCGCATCCCCTGCTCCGATATCTTCTTTCAATGCTGCTTTAATCGCCAGAACGGCGCGGGGATCTTTTGTAATATCAGGCAATGTTTCGGGATTAATCGTCATAATGACTTCCTCTACTCTTGTGACAAAAGGATTCAATAGAAATTACAGGACAGGTGTTAAATCCGGGTTTGCTGGCAAACCACCCAAGAATGCGCACAACAGACGAATGCTCCGCTCAACATCATTCAAATCCAATGTTTCAACAGGACTGTGCATATACCGAAGCGGAATGGATACCAATGCAACGGCGGTATTACCGCCAAACATACGCATCGCATACGCATTATTACCGCTTGCCCGTGAGCGAACCTGCATTTGCAGGGGGATTTCTTCCAGTTTCGCCGTATCTAACAAAATCTGGCGCAACTTACTATTGTAGAATGGTCCAGTCCCTAAAATCGGGCCACCGCCCAATTTTACATCGCCCATCTTGTGACTGTCTGAAGGATGGGCATCCGTTGCAAATCCGACATCTACACAGATGCCGATATCTGGCTTAACCAATTGCGCGGCATTCTGCCCACCAATCAAACCCAATTCTTCTTGAACACTACCAACCAAATGCAAGGCGACATTCAATGGTGCCAAGGGTTGTTCAGCCAATCGCCGCATTGTTTCTGTGACAATATAGGCACCGATACGATTATCAAACCCTCGACAGGCTACACGATCGCCGGCAAGATGCAACCAACCGGAGTCTACCACTGCTGGCGCACCTAACGCAACCAACGCCTCCGCTTCTTCTTTGGAGGACGCACCAATATCAACAGGTAAATCGCTCACATCTTTTGGGGCTAAATTATCCCGTTGAGTGGCGGACATCAAATGCGGTGGGCGGACACCAAAAACACCATGAACCGGGCCATTTTTCACCAGAATAACGATGCGTTCTCCCAAA
>JAFTHG010000200.1 GCA_017457555.1 Kiritimatiellia bacterium
CAGGTTTGGCGGTTTTTCGCTTTTGGATGTCGGTTTTTGCCCTGTTGAAAACTTTTTTTGATAGGGCGGCTTTTGGGGAGGATTTGCCGATTTTTACCCTCAAAAGTGCCTTTTTTGAGAAGTTTTACTTTTCACCTTAAGTCTTTGAGTGTCAGTGAGTTATGCTAAAAAAGGGGCAAAATCAACGCGTCTACAGCGGCTTCGTTGCCCTAAAGTGGCCGACTTATCAACACGATTTGGCCTGTTAATAACTCCAATTTCGCTGAAAGACAGGTGGCACTTACGCTGAAATTGCCCTTCACTTACGCTGAAATTGACCCATCTTTTCGCTGACATTTTGATCCAAAATCGCCACTTTTTCACCCTAAACCTGTTGATAACTTCTTATATTGTGCAATCTTCCGTGAGCTTTAGATTGGGCACCGTTTGCTTTTTTGAAGCGTCTGTGGTATTATTTTTGGGTTTTTCTGTGAGATTTCTCTGTCAGAAATTCACAGGTTGGAAAACGTATGGCTTTTAGTAAAGGACAGGAATCTAATGAATAACGATGCTAAAAAAGCATTTCAGATGCAGTTGATGAACTTGCTTGACGTAGAGACCGTTGATGTCGCCGCCGTTACCGCGTTAATTCACACCCATTTACCTCTTGATGCTAAGGAAGCTACCAAGGCTTTCATTAACCTGACGGAAACGGTTGTATCCGCCAAAGATCTCGCCGGTGCCGTGACGTGTTGCGCGTTCTATGCAGCGCATGCAGCTCAAATGCCCGAAATCACGTTGCCCCAGATGCGCGAAGTGATTCGCCGCAGTGCGGTGTCAGCGAATGACAAGCTGCTGGTTGATTCGATTGGCCTGAATACAGCAGTTGCCGCAACGATTGCTCGTCGCTTGACGGTGTTGCTGGCTCTCAAGCCCGGCGTTTATGTCAACAGCCAGTCATGGGGCTTTGGTCAGATTCAGTCGATTGATGAATTTTATGGTAAGGTGATCATTGATTTTAATGGTAAGAAGGGTCATGCGATGAGCCTTTCTGTGGCCAGTCAGAACTTGTCTGTGGCTGATGATGACCACTTGATGGTGCGCTATATGAAGGATCCGGAAGCGATTCAGGCTCTCGCCGAAAAGCATCCGGGCGAATTGGTGCGCTTGACGCTGCAGAGTTATGGAGAAATGTCGGTCGTACGTTTGGCTGAGCGTTTAGCAGAAACGAAGTTGGTTCCCGAAGCTAACTGGAAGAAGTTCTGGGAAGCTGCACGCCGCAATCTCAAAGCGGATAAGGCTCACCCGGTGGAAATCCCGACAAAGCGCACGGATCCGATTCGTCTGTTGGACGCAGAAGAGGATTATGGCGACAAATGGTTGGCTAAGTTTGCGAAGTTGCGCGACATTAAGGCCATTTATGAAGGCGTCTTTGCCTTGTTGGCTGCCAAGAAAAATGAATTGCCCGACAGTTATCGTGACACCGTGACAGCGCGTTTGAAGTTTGCACTCAAAGGTGCCGACCGCACGGATTACCCGCGCTATGCACAGGTCGCCGTTTTAATGCGGAATCTGGGGCTCTCGACGGAAGCAGAACAGAACGTTCAAGCTGCGACCATTCTTGAAAATGATGAAGAGGATAATCTGCTCTTGACCATGCGTGGTTTGTCCTCACGTGATGTCAGCGCATTGACCGGCTTCCTGCTGACCGTCAATGCGGATAGTAAAGCCATCCTCTTGGATCACCTCCCCGATTATAACAGCACCGCTTTGTCTGCCGTTTTGGATACGATGCGTGGTGACGATGCCGCTGCCACCGCAGTGAATCGTATTCTGGCCTGTCCTACGCCGGTGCCGACGGTCGTGGTGTGGGCGTTGCGCAATGCCACCTCCGCTGCCGCATGGAATTTGCCACCGTTGAACGATTTGATCACGCAGGCAATTCATATCGTGGAACAGCGTCACACGGGTGAAAATCTGAAGATGCGTAACACGTTGCAGGGCTTCTTTGACAATGCTCACTGGCTGGAAGAAGTCTGCGGTAAGCTCTCCTCTTTTGAACGTCAGATGATGTTTGAACGCATCCAGGCCTCCTCGGCGTGGGAACCGGCTTCTCAGCGCAACATTCTGGTCCGCATGGTGCGTTTTGACAGTGAATTGTCGCGCTTCCGCCGTCAAGTGAAGGCACAAATCGCCACCGAGCAGGAGCATATCACCTCGCAGCGCTCTTTGGCCGCCTTGAAGTTCGCCTACGACTATTTGGTTAACACCGAGATTCCGAAGAATGCTCAGGATATCGCAACCGCTCGTAGTTTCGGCGACTTGCGCGAAAACTCTGAATATCAGTACGCCAAAGATCAGCAGCGTATGTTGATTTCCCGTCAGGGAGAAATGGCTCGTCGCTTGCAGATGCTCAAGGCGACAGATTTCACAGATGTGGATTGTAGCACGGTAAAGCCCGGCACCTGCGTGACCATCCAAATGGCTTCGGGCTCCACCACGTACACCATTCTTGGTGAACTGGACAGCGATGAGGCACTCAATATCATCTCCTGCCGCACCCGTTTGGCCGTAGCGTTGATGGGCAATGCAGAAGGTGAAACCGTTGAAATTCCGGCAGAAAAGGGCACCATCACGGCCACCATTAGCGCCATTGCGCCATTGAGCGATGCAGTTCGCGCCTGGTTGGCAGATGTCCCCACCAGCCATGTGCCGAATGCCTAATTGAAAGGCTCACTCCTGACGTCATGCCTCTGTGCAGACGTCAGGAAATCAATCTTCTATGTCAACAGATTTACCCCACAAAACCCGTGGCAGTGCAAAGCGTGTCTTTGACACCTTAAAGGCGTACAAACGCATTCTTGTAACAGCGCATACACGTCCGGATGGTGACGCTGTAGGCAGTTGTGTCGCGATGGCGCGTCTACTTCAGGCACATGGTTGGGAACCAACCGTAGCGCTCTCGCCTATCGGAATGGGGCCTCCGAAATTCCTGGTAGAACACGCAGACACAATCGCTCCCACCAATGTCAAAGCACGCGATTATGAATGTGCGCTTGTCTTGGATTGTGGTGGTCTTGATCGTCTGCCGGAAGGCCCCTTGCGTGATGCGGTGGCACGATTACCGATTGTCAATATTGACCACCATGCGACCTCCAGCAAGCCCTTTGGAATTGCCCGTTGGGTCGTGCCGGATGCCAGCAGCACAGGCGAATTGATTTACCGTTTTGCCAAGCGTAACCACTGGGCAATTGACCGCGAAACAGCTGAAGCCCTTTGGGTGGCAATGGTAACCGATACGGGCCGTTTTGCCTATTCGTGTACGCAACCATGCACCTTGAAGGCCGCCAGTGAGATTCTTGCCTGTGGTATTGACTCCTCGGCCATTAACGACCGGCTTTACCTCTACACCAGTGAAGGCGCCACCCTGCTCAAGCGCAAAGCGTATGACTCCTTGACCACATGGATGCGTGGACGCGTTGCCTACATTTGTTTGACAGCGCGTGACTTTCGCCGTGCCGGTGTGCCCAAGAGTGAAATTGAAGACGTCATTGACATCCCACGCTCCATCCCGACAGCACAAATCTCGCTCTTCTTCTATGAAACCAAGGATAAACCGGGCTTAACACGTTTGAGTGTGCGAACTCGTGGTGACAATGCCGCCTTCTCTTCTGCATCAATTGCAGCGCACTTTGGCGGTGGCGGTCACTTGCGTGCAGCAGGATGTGAAATCCCCTTACCGCCTCGCAAAGCGATTGAGGTCGTCAAAGAGTATATCGCAACACTCTTTGAGGAAGATTAAAAACTTGGATTTCCTTTTGACAAAAACGCCATACGGTCAACCGTGTGGCGTTTTTTTGTCAGAAAGACCACTTCCCTCACACAGAAAAACAGCTCTTCAAAATCATACAATTAAAGGAAGTGCTGAAATAACACGCTGAACAGTAGCGCCACATCAAACGCAGATTTTCTACTTTTCTCTACTTTTTACAAAAAAACATTAGAAAAAAAGCTCTTTTTTCAGGCTTTAGAAGATTAATGCTTGCTTTTTTGCTTGCAATGGCGCATACTTTAGAGTGTTAAGGTTGAGATAGAGTGAAACAGATGAAAAGTATTTTCATACTGATGATAATTACCTGCTCATTCGGCAAGGTATTTGCGTTGTCTGCATTGGCACAATTAGCCGAGCAGCAGGAAAAGGTTATTCAGGCGCAGATTGAAAAGGAAAAGGTCCCCTTGCGCCGTCAGCAAACCGAATTTTTATACCGCCAAAGTTACGCCACGCGCTTGCAACGAGAACGTAAGATTTTATTACGTAGTGGCACGCTTACCACCGAAAAAGTGGAAGCCCTCCGAGCCGAACGGCGCGCCCTTGTGGCACAACTGGAGGCGCTTGATCAACAGATTTCGGAAGCTTCGTTGGAAGCTCCGGAGATGATTGAACTTCAGGCCATTGAAGAGGCCAACAACAATCGCATCGAAGCGTTACGCAAGAGCATCATGCCAGATCTTGATTTGCCCTCGCCCCCTAACGCCGAGCATTAATTCAACCAGGAGAACTCATCATGTCGCAGACAAAGAAACCTGAAAAACGCAAGCCACGCATCCTTATTGTTACGCCAGAAATCACCTATTTGCCCGCTGGTATGGGTAATATGGCCAACAAATTGAGCGCAAAAGCAGGTGGTTTGGCAGACGTTTCGGCCAGTCTTGTGGCGCGTCTATTTCAGTTAGGCGCAGATGTTCACGTTGCTTTGCCCCACTATCGCCGTATGTTCCATGTTGATGTGGGTCGTTTAATTGCTGATGAATTGCGTACCTACCAAGCACACTTGCCGGACAGCCGTATCCATCTGGCAGAAGATCGTTGCTTCTACTACCGTGATACCGTCTATTCTCAAGGTGACGAAAACCATCATCTGGCACTTGCATTCCAGCG
>JAFTHG010000201.1 GCA_017457555.1 Kiritimatiellia bacterium
CGGCTGATGCCACGATTACGCGCATCAATGCCACGACCGCTCTGGTGAAGAGCAAGGCCAGTGGTGAAGTTTACACGCTGACGCGTGCGGCAGATGGCACTTTCGCAATGTCGGATGCCCAGGGTAACACCGTGACGGCTGAAGTGAAGGGCTCGCTGCTCTCCATGACGCTGCCCGATGGCACCACGCGCGCTACATTGATGTAATAGTTGCGCCGCCGGATGAGTTTATCTGGCGGCTTCCCTTTTACTCAAATAAGAAAGGTACTAAATAATGAAGAAAGCTATGTTTCTGACGATGGCCGCTTTGGCCGTTGCTGCAGTTTCCACCGGTTGTATCGGTAAGTTCCGTTTGACGAATAAGGTGCTCGCTTGGAACGAAAACGTCCATGAAGAAGAATGGGCTCAGGAAGCAGTCTTCTTGCTCCTCCACTTCATTCCTGTCTATCCGATTAGCATCTTTGCTGACGCCATCGTGTTCAACTCGATTGAGTTCTGGACCGAAAAGCCTGTTGATTTCCTCGCAGGTACCGATGCTCAGGGCAATGCTTATCAGCTCGTTTCCAACGGCGATGGCACGGCTACCCTCACCTACAAGGGCCAGACCTGCCAGCTCACCAAGCAGGGTGACACCCTGGTCGCTACCAAGGATGGCGTCTACATGGGCACCTTCGCCAAGCAGGGCTCTGTGATGACCTTCACCGCAGCTGACGGCTCGGTGCAGGCTGCTCTCCGCTAATTGCGTTTGAGAGGCTCAGACTTGAAACCGCTCTTTCGGGGGCGGTTTCTTTTTTATTTATTGAGGTAAATCAAGTCTGACAGCAGTGTTCGGTAACTTTTTAACGCGCTTTTTGGGAGATTGCGTAGAATTTTCGTTGCGTTTCTGGGGTGCACTTTGTATAATGCACACACTTTTTGCCACTACTTCCGCTTTACGGAAGTCTCAGAATGTGCGATACTGTATTTAATGCCCTGTAGCTCAGTGGATAGAGCAGCGGTTTCCTAAACCGCGTTTGCGCAGGTTCGATTCCTGTCAGGGCAACCATTTTTCCTGAAATGCTTTGTTATGCCGCAAGCCGGTCAACAAAGTGAAACTGCACAGAGAGGGCAATTCCCATGCGAAAAATACTCTTTTGGATTGGATTCCTGATGTTGATTGGGGGTGCTTGCTGGTGGTGGTGGCAGCGTCCGCAACCCGTTCAGGCGGCGATAGCCTATAAGATGGCTGCCGTTTCCCGTGGTCAGACCGTGCAGACGATTCGGGCAACGGGGACAATTGAACCGGAAGATCTCATTGATATTGGCGCACAGATAACCGGACAGATTATGGCCTTTGGTACAGATACCAATGGTAAAGAGGTGGACTACTGCTCTGAGGTTAAGAAAGGGCAGCTCCTTGCACGGATTGATGATGTTACCTATAAAGCAGAAGTAACGATTTCAAAGGCGAATCTAACAACCGCAAAGGCGCAGTTGGCAGGTGCTCAAGCAGATGTGGCACAGTTGAAGGCGCGCTTGCGTCAGGCCGAGCGTGAGTGGAATCGCGCCCGGCAATTGGGCGTAGGGGATGCGGTGTCACAAAAGGATTACGATGCCTATTTGAGTGCGTATGAGGTGGCTCTGGCGAATCAAAAGGTGGGTGAAGCGAAGATTGAGCAGGCAGAAGCTGCGATTGCTCAAGCGCAGGCACAGTTGGAAAAGGCCGAACGGAATCTCTCCTATTGCGATATCTTATCCACTGTTGACGGCATCATCATTGACCGTCGCGTGAATATTGGGCAAACGGTGACGGCCTCCATGAGTACACCCTCGCTCTTTCTGGTGGCGAAAGATTTGCGTCGGATTGAAATCTGGGTGCCAGTCAATGAAGCGGATATTGGCGAAATCAAGGTGGGGCAGCGTGTACGCTTCACGGTTGACGCTTTCCCGGAACGCGAATTTGAAGGCGCTGTGGCCCGGATCCGCCTGAATGCCTCAATGAGTTCAAATGTGGTGACCTATACGGTGGAGGTGGCTACAGAGAATCCTGACTCGCTTCTCTTGCCATATCTAACCGCTAATGTACGCTTTGTTCTGGCAGAATCGCCCGAAAATGCGTTGCTGGTGCCGGCGGCTGCA
>JAFTHG010000202.1 GCA_017457555.1 Kiritimatiellia bacterium
CGTGCCTGCTGGCATCGCTTTCTGCAAAGGAAACGTATCAGGCCATTATTGATGCTAAACCGTTTGGGGATATGGCTGAGACAACCGAAACGGACACTGCAACGCTCGTTGAACAGCAGAAACAGAAAGAAGAAATCGCACAGAAATTTCGGATGTGTGGCATTACCGATATGCCGGATGGTTCACGAAAGATTGCGTTTTTGGATGAAACGTCTGGTTCAATGACGAGCTACTTGCTTGGTGAGGGTGAAACCCAGAATGGTTTTACGCTCATTACTGCGGATTATGATCGGGAGTATGCAACGCTCTCAAAAGATGGTTTAACCTTTACATTGGGATTAGGGAAGGGCCTAATTGATGCGCCTCCAAAAGGTGATGCGTCGATTCAAAACGATGCACCTGAACTGCTTATGACCGCAGCAGCTCCTCAGAAAAAGGTCGCAGAGGAGCCTAAAAAGGTAAAAGAAGGGTCGTTCCGGTCGCGTTTATTAAAGCGGAGAGCGGCACAAGCTGAAGCTGAAAAATCTGAAAAAGTGGCTTTGCAAAATCGTGTTGCGGAAATGGAAGCGGCACGTGTACAAGCAGAACGTCGTGCTCAAATTGAACGTATTAAGCAGGGATTGGCACCGACACAGCCGATTCAATTGACGCCAGAAGAGGATGCGGAGCTTGAAGCAGCGGGTGTTTTCAAAAGTGAGGACGAGCGCGTGCAGGCGGCCCAAGCCGTAGAACAAGAGCAAGAGGCTCTCTTAATGCAAGATGGAGAAATTGCACAGTGAATTATCCATTGCCCCAAAAAGATGCAATTGATGCCGAAGTCGCACGTTTGAAGCCACGTTATGAGGCCTTTATGCAGGCAAATGGCGCAACGCCTTCAGATGAAGAATTGCGTGCATGGGCTACAGAAAATCTTCAAGAACAGATTATTTTAGAAACGGATGCAGCAAAGAACAAGGTGTCGGTTAACGAGTTGTTAAAACAGATTGCCGCAACAACGCCACGTGTTACTGTAGCAGAAGCAAGAGCTGTATACAAAGCGCATCCCGAACAGTTTAAGTTGCCAGAACGAGTCCATGCCCGGCATATCGTGATTCATCGTGAACAGAGCGATGTGGCGGCAGCAACAACAACTCTTTTAAATCTGAAAGCAAAGATTTTATCGGGTGAACTCTCTTGGAAGGAAGCTGCTCAAGCGACATCCTCTTGTCCAAATAATAGCGATTTAGGATTTTTCCCACGTGGGGTGATGTTTGAGTCGTTTGAAGAAGTTGCTTTCGCTGCGGCAGAAGATTCGCTTAGTGATGTGGTTGAAACACCTCTTGGATGGCATTTAATTTATGTTGTAGCACATGTGCCAGAAGAGGTGGCTCTTTTTGAAGAAGTGCGCGATCGCATTATGGCAGATCTGCAGACGGAACGCGATCGTGAAGCAATTGAGCGTTATGTTGATGAACGTAAACAATGCTATCAGTAAGATATGGAGTAGTGAGTGATGGATATTCTGATACATGTCTTGGATTCTATTTGGGAAACTGCGCTTCAAATGGCGCCATGGTTATTGTTTGGATTTTTTGCTGCAGGCGTTTTAAGCTTATTAATCTCTCCAGAAAGTGTGTGTCGCTTTTTAGGAAGAGCTGCAGGGAAACGTGCGATTGCATTGGCTGTAGCGGTAGGGGTGCCTTTGCCGTTGTGCTCATGCGGTGTTTTGCCAGTCGCCGCAAGTCTAAAACGTCAGGGCGCTAGTAAGAGCGCCGTTGCCGCATTTCTTATTTCAACACCCCAGACTGGCGTGGACTCCTTTTTCGCGACAGGGTCACTTCTGGGATGGTGTTTTGCATTGTTACGTCCATTTGTGGCGGCATTGACTGGGTTTCTTGGTGGAGTTGTTATTCAGACGATTGATCAAGAAGAAAATGCGTCAAATGATGTGGCCAATGGACCAAAGGCGCAAACGGCTAAGACTTTTCTTGAAAAAATCATAGCTGTATTTACGTATGGTTATGGAACGCTCCTGAAAGGCGTTGCCCCGGCATTATTTGTGGGTTTGCTGCTTTCGGCCTTGATTATGGTGTTCATCCCGGAGCGGTTCTTTGATGAAACCTTTTTGGGAAATGATTGGGTTGCATTTCCAATAATGCTACTGATTGGTATGCCGATGTATGTTTGCAGTACAGCCTCAATCCCTGTAGCATTATCGTTAATGGCAAAAGGGATTTCTCCAGGAGCGGCTCTCATTTTCTTAATTGTTGGGCCGGCATTAAATGGTGCTTCATTGGCGATGTTGTTACAAATTCTTGGGAAAAAGTGCCTCTTCGTCTATTTGTTGATTATTTCCGGTGCATCCATTC
>JAFTHG010000203.1 GCA_017457555.1 Kiritimatiellia bacterium
GTCAAGGCTGCGCCACCTTCGAGCGTACCGCCAGAGAGCTCAATCTTACCAGAGATCGTCACGGTGTCAGCCACGGTCACGTTAGCAGTGCCGCAAACGTCGAATGCGATGCCGCCTTCCTTAGCAATGATCTCAGATGTACCACCAATGGTCACCGTACCCTTGTTATTGGAGAGGGTGTAAGCAGCCATATTGTCAGGCTTGACCAAGTTCGTACCATCCAAGGTCACGTTTTCAAGCGTGAGATTGGCGTAGTTGTTAATCAACATCTTGATCGGCTTTTCAGGATCCGTGAAGATCGTGGTGGTGTTCGATGCAGCCACAGCGATAGTACCATTCTTGATGGTGACACCCGTCGAGGACTTCAAGATCTGAATACCGAGCGTTTCGGTGCCCTTCGAGCCCACACCAGGGCCAACCAAGGTCAAGGTCTTGCCACCGAGGTCGATGGTCGCAGCCTTTTCAATCTTGAACGCAGAGGTTTCTGCATTTGCGAGGAGCGTGACTTCAGTACCAGCAGCATAAGCTTCTGCGAAAGAAGCATACTTCGTATCGCCGACCTTAGCCACAGCAGGAATCACGGTGTAGACGTTGCCTTCCTGATTGAGGATCTTATTGCCAGCAGTGACAATTTCACCATCAATCGTACCTGCCGTATGCGTGAACGTACCGCCAGTAACTTCCACATCACCGGTGATGGTGCCCGTGGTATCGAGCGTCACAGTCGGCTCTGCGTAAGTGCTGTACTTGCAGACGTCGAATGCGATGCCGCCTTCAGGAGCGGTGATGGAGGTTGCACCATTGAGAGCCACCGTGCCCGAGTTGTTGGAGAGCACGTAGTTGGCCGTACCTTCTTCCTTGTAGAGGTTGGTACCGTCAAGGGTGACATCCGTCAAGGTGAGGTTGGTGTAGTTGTTGATCAACATCTTGATCGGCTTCTGACCTTCCACAGCAAACGTCTTATTCGATTCTGCCACAGCGATGGTACCATTCTTGATGGTGACATTTGCAGCAGCCGTCTTAATCTGAATGCCGAGGGTAGTCGTGCCCGTAGAGCCAACGCCCTGAGGAGCAAGCGTGAGCGTCTTACCGCCGAGATCGATGGTCACATCCTTTTCGATCTTGAATGCAGGGGTTTCTGCATCAGCCAAGAGGGTGATTTCAGTACCGGCAGCATAAGCTTCTGCAAAGGAGGTGTACTTCACACCATTTGCTTCAGCCACAGCAACCGCGGCTTCCACGTCTGGTGTTTCAACCGTAGCACCGTCTGCACCAGAGTTGATGGTCACAGCCTGAAAGGGGGAGCCATCAGCGAAGATGTAACCGTCGTCAGCCTTGAGGGTGAGGGTCACATCCGTGTTGGGATCAACAGAGATGGAACCCGAAACTTCTTCACCATTGTAATACCACTTGGTGTTAGCAGGAGCAGTAGGAATCGTCACAGTGACAGCAGCCACAGCGAGCTTCACAGCGCCGTCTTCAGCAACGTACTTGAGACCTGCAGGAGCGCCTGTCAAAGCGGCAGCGACTGCTTCCGCATTGGCACAGGTGATAACCGTATCGCCAGCAACAGTAGCATAAGCGTGGTTAATTGCACCAGCAGCAGTTACATCGCCCGTCACCGTGATGGCATTTGCGAGCGTTGCGCCATCAGCGAGGGTGACGGCACCAGTAATCGAGCCGGTACCCATACCAATTGTGCCCACGACCTTAACAGGTGCAGCAATCGTAGCATTTACCGTATAGGTCGTAGCGTCAGCGATGGTAATACCACTGATGTAATCTTCAGTGGTTGAGCTTTCCGAACAAATAACGATCTTACCTGCTGCATTGCCTCTTGTACGCGCAGGGCAGTTAATCGTTCCAGTAAAGCCGTCCATATCATAGATCTTAATCGTTCCGAAGGAGCGAGAAGTATCCGGGAAGGACAATGTACCAGCACCCGTGAGAGCACCCTTGAAGTTTGCAGCAGCAGCAGCGTAACCATTGCGGAAGATCACCGTACCTGCGACTTCAACATCAGAAAGGACGTCAATCGATGCATTGGGAAGATAAAGGTTACCATTCTCTGCGCCGAGGTCGCCAAGAACGAGCTTGGAAGCAGCATTACCATAATTGGCAAGGTTCATATCTGCGATAGAAGTAATCGCATCCAACTTCACCGTGCCGGTCCATGTGTCTGCGCTCAAGCCGGTGCAGGTCGGCTTCTGTCCGGAAGCAATGAGCGTACCCGCGCCATTGATCGCTTGAGACCACGTTCCCGTCAACTTGACCGTAGCACCTTCTGCGATCGACAAGGTCGTGCCAGCGGTGGTATTGTTGCCAGAAAGCGTTAAGGTCGTGTCCGTACCTTCTTCCACACCATCAGCGGTGGTGACCAAGATGGACATTGTGCGTGTACCAGTGTTACCGGCCTGAACCGTGCCGGAGAAGGTGGAAGCTGCAGACTGCTTCACCGTGATGACACGCGTTCCTTCGCCATTGTCACCCCAGTCTGCACGAAAATAACCTGTGCCCGAGAGCGTACCAATCGTGATACCAGGTGCACCGGTCACCACAATACCACCCGCACGATTGTTTTCAACTGCGAGCGGAGTCGTGAAGCCAGCAGGAATTGCATAGTGACCATCACCAGCGAATTCCAAAACACCCGTGCCCGTCAAGCGAGGAGCTTCAGCAGTACCATAAGCAGCGGTACCAGACTGATTTGTGTTTCCATTAGGAGCAATGCGTAAGCGACCATTGACAACCACATCACCAGAAGCTGCGAGGTTATCAATGTTCACGATTTCAATCGTAGCCCCTTCATTAATAGTGGTACCACCGGTGTAGGTGTTCGTCCCCGTAAGCTTAAGCGTACCGGTTCCATCTGCAACGATCTTGGAGCCGCCAAAGATAACACCGCTGACAACAGCCGTCATTCCTTCGTCCACGGTGAAGGTCGGCAGCGCGCCTTCGCGTGTACGGATCTTGGCTGCAACCGTTACGTCTGCGGTGTTTTCGCCATCCGCCAAGACATTGATTTCGCTTACAGAGCCATCACCAAAGTAGTCAAGAGCACCCTGACCATCACCTTCGCCAGTCACCGTTGCACCGGCATAGAGATTCAGCGTCTTCTTATTGAGGCCGAGACGTGTGGTGCCGAGAGCAAGTTCACCCTTCACATTAATCGTTAAAGGTGCTGTATCGCCGCCATTCCAGTTCACAACATCAGAACCGGCGAGGGCCAACTTCGCGCCTGCGTTCACATTAATCGTGCCCTGCAAGCCACCATCCCAGCTGCCAGTCGCACCCTTGAAGGTGGTTACACCCGTTGACGCGGTCAACGTACCGGCCAGAATCTGGTTATTAGCAGAGAGATTGACATAACCCTTTGTAGTCAAGGTGCCGCCATTGGCGACTTCGATTACATTGGTAATTTCTGTCGGTTCGGTTTCTGTACCGGCAGCATCAATTACGAAATTACCGGAAACGATTACCTTGTTGTCGGAAGAAATATGCTTTGTGGTCAAAGCGTTCTCACCGGCAATGGTTAAGACGTGAGTTGCAGCCGTTTCGTCAATGGTGTAAATCGTGAGATCCACCAGCGAAGCTGCCGTATCCATCGTCAAGGTGGTGTCTGCGGCAAGTTCAATGATCACAGGATACTGAGTCAATTCTTCTGCGGTCGGCGCGGCGGTCATTGCTTCACCACCCGTCACCCAGTTGCCAACAGTCGACCAATTCGTGTCTACAGCAGGAGTCCAGACGAAGGCCTTCTGCGAAGGCATCGTGATTGTGGTAACACCATCTTCTGTGGTAACCGTTGCTTCAACCTCACGATTATTCGGCAGGACAAAGATGACCTTTGCCGTGTCAT
This sequence comes from Kiritimatiellia bacterium, assembly GCA_017457555.1. Taxonomy (GTDB): domain Bacteria; phylum Verrucomicrobiota; class Kiritimatiellia; order RFP12; family DVOR01; genus Spyradenecus. The sequence continues at coordinate 3,860 of JAFTHG010000203.1, forward strand.
CAGCCAACGTTACACCCGTCAGGGAAACTTCGTTGTACGTACCGGCAAGCACCTTGAGTGTGCCACCTGCAGGAACCGTCATCGTGCCCACTTGTTCAAGCGTGAGAATGAGAACACCGTTATTCTCGGTCGTCAATGCAAGCGTATCAGCAACAGTCGCCGCCGTCAGGTCAAGCGTAGCACCATCTGCCACAATCGTGCCAGCACCGGAGAAAGCATTGGTCGGCTTGGCATTTGCATTGAAGACAAGTTTACCGGCAGAGACTGCGATTGGATTCGTGGTGGAGCCATTCCACACGAGCGTACCTTCGCCAGACTTGGTAATAGTGCCAACATCGGTTACGACAGGCACTTTAACATCCAGAGATGCGCCAGAGGCGATTTCAATCACGCCACCATCAATCTTGAGTGCATTGTTATTGGTGCCATCTTCAAGGAATTCAACCGTGTTGTCGCCTGCAGTAACAGTCAACTTCGAGTCATCACCCGTGCGGATGTAGAGACCTTCCGATTCGTACGCATTAGCAACACGCGAGAGCTGAATCTTGGAGCCATTGGCCATTGAAACAGAGTTCACCTTAATGTATCCGCCAGCCGTAGCCGTCGTTTGCAGAACGCCACCATCCAAGACGATGTGAGGGGCATTATTACCATTGAAGAGGTTCACACCCTTGATGATAATCGTTCCGCCATCCGTTGCCTTGACATAGCCATCATTTGGCATACGATTCATCTGATGGTTGGTACCGATGAATTGAATCTTTGCATTCGCACCAGTAACCAACACAGGCTTGTCAGCAGTGGCGGTTACATTCTGGAAAGTAATATCAACATTTAATTGACCATTCGCAACAATCAACTGACGACCATCAAGAATTGCAAGCGAGGTCGGGGTCTGCGTGTCATCGCCCGTCTTTTTGATAACGTCAATGTCTGCGAGTTTACCTGGCACATCTGCCAATGCACTTGCGGTAGCATAGGTGGCGGTGCCGGTGACACCGGCAGCATCAATTGTGCCAATATTGGCAAGATTTTCTGTGGAGGAAGCAATCGTCACATTGCCCGTAGAGATCACCTTGATCGCTGCGAAGGTTGCGGCCTCATCAATCGTCAGGGTCACGCCATCTGCGAGTGTGATTTCTGCGATTGTCATCTCGCCACCGGTCAAACCGAGAGCAGAAAGCGTGGTGTCTGCATCCGCAGAAGCTGTTACCGTGGTGTAAGTGGCTTCACCATAACCAACATACTTAATGTAGAGACCACCAGCCTCCGTCACGAGCGCATATTCACCCACATTGACAGGAGAAGCCACAGCCGTTGCTGTAATACCACTTTCCGTCGTGGTGATTGTTGCATTATTTGCGACAGAGAATGTTGCAGAGGAAGAAGCGAAGCCAATCAACTTACGCGTCTTCACTTCCACACCCGTCAATGTGCTGTCACCGAGATCGAGCACAAGCCCCTTAATTGTCTGCGTACCGCTCAGCGCACCGGTATAATTCACGCTGCCATTTTTGCCGAGCGTGTAGTTGAAACTCACATTACAATCTGCCTGGAAGTCAATACCATTTTCTGCCAAGCAGAGGACATTGTGCGTACCACCATTACTACCACTTGCATACGATTTGATGGTAACCTTAGAGGTTTCATCCACGCGCCAATCGGAATCTGCCTGAACTTTATTGAACCCCTCAATGGATAAGTGTACGCCATTTGCGGCACCAAACCGAGATTCCCAACCTTCAAGCTGAGGCACTGTAATGGTCTTGTAACCATCGCTGCCAACCGTGATCGTATCTACCAGTTTAGCACCATCAACAATCGTTGCAGTCCAAAGATTTGAATTAGCAGTACCGGGAACCTTCTCTCCTCCCATTGCAGTCCACGTTTCCGTTACGTCTTCACCAATGGTTACGGTAGAGAGCGTATACCAGTTCGCAATCGTTTCCCAGTTAGCATCGGTCGTGCCACGGAAAATCAGAGGATAGGTATACCCCATCACGGTGTGATTCTGAGTTTCAATCGCCTCGGTATATTCACCAAGGGTTCCGGTGTTAATCACCTGAATAGCAGCAATACCGCCGTGGGAACTGTTGGCATTTGCGCCACCTACAATTGAGAGGTCGCCAGTAAGACCATCTAAACGAAGTGCGTTTGTGCCATACACAGCGACTTGAGAGTGCGATGCGCCCCACGTATCGGAACTTGCCGCTGCATAACCCGTGCCTTCAGTGTAGGTTTCAGAGCCGATATATTCGGTGCCATTAATGGTAACAGGATTAAATGCGCAGTCTTCTGTATCCGTCGCACAATAAACAATCACAGAGTACTGCGAGAAAGGAATCCCCTTTAACGTGACCTGCGCCTTGTTGCCACCATCGTCTAAGTAACCATCCAGATAAGCATCCGTTGCATCTGCCCAACCCCACGTGGTGGCAGAGGCGTAACTCAAATCAATCGCGATATCCTTTGTAGCAGAGCTGCTCCACATAGACAATACTTTTTTGGTGCCAGTAGCCCCCGTGACATTATTCCAATCGCCAGCAGCATAGATACCAGAGTAGTATCCAGTCACAGCAGTCGAATCACCAAAGTTAATGCTGATTGCTTCCTTATCGGTGGTATATTCATGAAGCCCAGAAGTGTAGGATGTGTGTATGACACCATTCGACAATTCAACATTACATGTCGAAGCAGCACCCGCCTCATTACACTTAACCGTCAACACGGCAAGGAGCGTTTTACCGGCATAGGATTCAGGGATATTTGACAAAGTATAAACATGCAGATATTTACTGCCGCCACTATACCCTTCATGAACGTCCGATGCGACGGTTGTGCTCGTTGCAGGATCAACCAAGATTACCTGCGAGATATCCGAGCGTTGTCCACCGGTCTGATAAAGAATCGTAACGGTGAACTCTGTCACAGCAGGCGTCGGCATCAAAACCGGACAGGTTACATCTGCATATTCAGCGGATGTAATCGAGTACGATGGCATCGCCGGATATGTCGTCACTTCTGCCCACATCCAGCCTGTAAATGCTGCCAGGGCAAGGGTCAGCAGGCCTTTTAAGTATGAATATGATCGTTTCATATTACTGCTCCATGATTGTGTTTTTGAAAGTCAAAAGACGCCCTCCAAAAAAGAGAGCTTCTCCACGTTTCGTCTAAAGTGTACTCCTTTATAAAGCAGATGTCAAGCACTGTCACTGTGGGGAGACCGCAAAGACGCAAATGGGTGCGGTGCTCACTCCGTCCGAGACAGATTGACACCGCCCCTGCCAAGCATGTGGGTGGCTGCGTTACAGTGGCCAGTGGCGAGTGGCACGTGGCGCGTGGCGAGTAGAGCACTGCCAGTGTGGGTGGCTACGGCGCAGTGGCGCGTGGCGAGTGGCGCGTGGCGAGTACAGGACTGCCAGTGGTTATTGGAATGTTGATATTAGTGGGTTTCGCGGTGGTTGTGTAATTTTTTGTGCAATTTGTTTGCAATGGAGTTTTAAAGATTTCCGAGGTCAATCGCTGGTTTAGGTGTGGGATTGACTGGAGGCGTGGCCGGTGGTGTGGTTGGTGTGGCCGGTGGTGTGGGTGTGGTGGGTAGTGTGGCGGGCTTCTGGCCATGGGCGGGTGAGATTGGCATGAAGACTCCTGCTTGTTCGTAGAGGCCTTGTGCTTGGGCAAGGAGGAAGTTGGCCAGGTAGCCGAAGTTGCCAGACTGGAGTTCTTGAAGTTTAAGTGCTTTGTCTTCTTCCGAAAGTGTTTTGTTGTTTCGGATGGCGGTTTCAGCGATGGTGCGTTCCATTTCGTTCATGGTGCCGCCGATGGCGAGTTTCTGTGCTAGTGAGATATACTCATTGGCACGTTTGGCGAGATCTTGTGTATTGCTCCCTTTCTGGCCTGCGGCGAGGACTTGGCCGGTGGCGGTGATGCGTGCGACGTTTTCTTGGGCGTCTTTGTTCATCTGGGCGATGGAGAGTGCTTGGTCGTGTCCATATTTGGCGGCGTTGGCATTGACCATGGCAATGCGTTCTTGGGATGCGAGTTCATTCGCTTTGGCTGCGGCAGCTTTATCTGCGAGGGCGATGCGGCGTGCGTGTTCTTCGTCCTTACGGTGGGTTTCGAGTGCTTCTTGATAGGCGCGTTGGTCGGAGGTTTGGCCAGAGTATCCGCGCTTGCGGTCCCACTTATCCTTAATCGCCTTCTGGTTGTCGGACATTTCGGCGTCTTTCGTCAGCATGCCGTAGCGAATTTTATTGCGCATGCGTTCTGCGCGAAGTGCGGTGTCTAAGTTTTGTGTGGAGGCGCGATCAAGCGTCTTTGCCCAACGTCGTTTGGCCAGATCTTCATTGGTCAGTTGTTGAGACTCAACGTAGGTGTTGCCGCGTGCACGGTTGGCTGGATTGAGTACGGTTTGGTCGCCTGCGTCGAGGCGGCGACGTTCTTCTGGCGTGAGCGTTCGATCGTAGGTGACGGTGTTGGTTATGTTGCCTTTGTCGTCGACGACGTACTTCTTGCCGTTGATGACGGTGGAGCCGAGGTTACGATCATCCATGACGCCGACATCCTTGTGGATGCCCCAGCCGACATGTTTAACGTCTTCGTCGATTTGAGAGTTGATTACGTTATCGCGCTTGTGTCGCCGTTGCACTTCCTTGAGTGCTTCGGTGAGTTCGTCCTGTTTCTTTGGAGCTTGGCCAACGACGGGTTCAAGATTAACGATTTGGCCCGTCTTCCTGCTGACCGGATAACGGTTGTTGTCGTATTCGTCGGTCGTGGTTGTGGAGTAGCCGTAACCGTAAGTGCGAGAATTAAAACGGGTGCGAGGATTAGTAGCCATAATAGATTCCAATTATGAATTACGTGGAGGATTGCGAAATTCTTCTGTGAATGGAACGCGCTTATGCGCGAATGAGTCGGCTTTCGCCGGAGGAAGGGGTCGGTGGGCTGTCACGTTAGAAAGGGTAGAGAGATTCCGAGTGTGGCAGCGAGGATGGCGAGAAAGCCAAGGAGTACCCAGAGGCCATATTTGAGCAAAATCGACCAATGTACTTTCGGGGTTGTTGGAGAGTTGGGAAGCGATTTGGTCTGTGATTGACGTCCAGGACAGTTGTTGTAATTCAGCTGCAGCTGGTCAATCTTCTGTATAATCTCCTGCGTCTTCTCTGTGGTTGATTGTTGGCAATGGAGCATGACGATTAGGAGTTGTGCGATCGCTTCATTACAATGATCGCCGTCGACGACGCGCTTGATAACGGCTTGTGATACGGGGTCGTGCATGGTGAATTACGAATTACGAATGATGAATGATGAATTGCATCTGGCTCTACGGGGTGAGGAGGAGTGCGTGGTAAGTTTCTTCTGGCAGGATGTAGACCACGCCTTTGAATGTATAGGCGGCTCCGGCGGGCGTAACAACACGGCAGCCATCCTCAAGGATGAGATGGCCGCTGTGGATCATGTCAGTCTGCGCGGAGATCGTTGAGCTCTGCGAGGAGCTGCAACCAACGAGCGCGCAGGCGCTTATGCTCAGCAATGTTATTAGAAGTTTGTGTCGCATGGCGCAACTCCTCGAAGGCCTGATTGACTTGTGTTTCCAGCGCCTCACGATACTGCCGCCGACAATGCCTCGTCCACACACGCGCGCAAACCAAAGCGATGCCAAAGACGGCACTAATCGAGAGACACGTCCACATGATGCTTTACTCTGCGGTTTCGACCTGGATGGTATTGACGGCATCACCGAGCTTAGCGGTGATATCGCCCGCTTCATCAGTAGTCAAGTTACCATCCTTCAATGCAACTACAATCGTCAAAATGGCAGCAATCACCGCTCCGGCTATCGCGATCCATCCCTTTAATGTTGGCTTCTTCATTGTGTCTCCTCCATGATGAGCATTTAAGATAAGGCTATTAACGCATAACCAACGCGCGTGCGCGCGTTGGTTATGCGATTCGTTTTGATTTTAGTGTGGATTTCCCATAATTACTGCATGAGTTCCAGTGCTCGCTTTTTCAGACGAGGATCTGTGATGCGATTCATTGAGCGAATCATTTGTTTCTGCTCATCCTCTGTGCCCTCTTTAGCGTACTTCATCATGTAGCGTACGACGTCCCAATCGTTCAAAATTTCGTCGGGAACGAGATGTGGATTCCCTTCGGCGAAATGTTTGAAGTGTTCCTTCGCCTTAAGACGCTTAACGGCTAATTGGCGTTCGCTAATATTATCTATCTGCTGCTTCGTTTGTTCGAGGCCTTCGGAATCAACAGAGGCGAATCGCATCAATACCGGGCCAATAACAGGTTGTGCCAAGAGGCCTCTTATCGTTTGTGCATCTTCGCGAGCTTCAGGTTCGTCCGTTCTCATAAAGCGATAGAGTGGCAAGAGTGGCGAGTTATTCCAGATTCGTTTTCCTGCGGACTTCAAGAGGTACTTGTATCCTTCTTTTTCGAAGCGCGCTTTAAATTCATCTTCGGAATACATCGGAGCATTACGATAGGATTCGTAGGGATTACTGCCAAATACATACGGCGACAAGACACTCGAAAGAGTGGTAAAGAGCGTACCTGTCGATGATGGGTCAAAGGCAATATTCTGCCCCAGGATCTTAAGCAGTTCACTCCATCCGCGTTCTGGATTTGGGGAATAGGCGTCCATGTTGGTATTCCACCAAGCATTGATCGCCATATCTGCAAGTTTTGCTTCTTCTGGAATGGGAATCTTCAGTGAAACGGTTGTTTTACCATCATCCGAGAGCCAGATGGGAATCACTCGATTATTTTCCAGGGTGTACGGCTTAACATTTCGGTAGGCCTTCTGCATCCAATCAAAGGTGTGGATAATCTCTCCGGCGGTGGTACCTTCAAGTTCTTCTTCCGATGGGTCGCCTAAGATCTTACGCAGATAGTACGCAGCCAATCCAGAAGCGATTAAGAGTGAAACGATTCGAGGGGCTGCATGACTGAGTACTTTGGCTGTCCAATTACCAGGGTGCTCCTTGGCGGCACGCAGTGTACGCATCGTACCTTCGCGGCGTGCATTCCAGAAGGGTGAGCAGAACATTTCGAGCATGCCTGCGATTGTGCCACGCGCAGCGAAGTTTGGGTCGCCCGCGCGATCCATCACCTGCAGCGCGATTTCTTTCTGGTGTGCCTGATCATACTCGCCACGCACCTGCTGGTCATGTAAGAAGCAGTAGCCAGCGATTTTATTTGTCATTGAGGCGAGCTCGTTGACATATCCTGCGCTGCGCCAATAGGCCGTGGCTGCACGCCAAATACCTTTACCTGTGCCCTTGGCAATCTCCTTAAAGAGCTGTCGAGGTACAGGAGAGATGTCGGAGGGGTCATCGTAACCCAAACCGTACTTGTCAAAGAGTTGTGCTAAGTTTGACTTCGTATAGTCATCCTGACGCAATTGGTTCATCGTTAAGAGAATGTTATCTTCAAGTACATGACGCGCCATTATCGCGCAGTACTCAAGTTCGCGTGCCTTCGTTTGTTGTCCAGCCTTTCGAGCTACGGCAGCATCCTGTAGCGTCTTTTCGATTTTACCCCCTTGAATGATTCTCGCGATCTTATGCCCATAACTTGTCCAGTATTCCGAGACATTCCGATTGAAGATCATCCGTCCAATCGGATTTTCGCCAATGGACTTCATGATGTGTGGTGGGATGAATTGCGCAGCAGCGGAAACATAGGCAGACACATCCGTGGCATAGCTCAATGTCGAGAGTAAGTTCCCCTTACGCGGAATCGCTGCACCTAAGCTAAATGCAGAGAGCCAATAGAGCGGCGAGCGATGCAAGCCATACGTATTAATCGCCAGTGCGTCAAGGTCGCGTTGATAGGCGGTAAACACGAAGGCGAAGTTGTTTGTCGTGAATGCAGCGTTAAGGAGGCGCGCGGCAGCCGTGAGTTTCGGGATAGATGTATTGCGCTGATTGATCGCATCGGCTACAGCGCGTGGAACACGTGCTGTGATTCGTTCACCATCGCGCATGAAGGCAATCGTCCCATAACGTGCATTTTCTACACGAGAATCGCCTGTGCCCAAGATTTTGACGTCCGGGGAATTATTGGCGAGCAGCGCATCGACCACTTGAATGATCGCCGCATTCTGTTGTGCGGTTTCTAACAGTGTGACAGCAGTCTGTGCGGTCGCAGCCAGAGGCGAGACCGTCGGACGGAACGAGCCTTCCAATCGGTGCAGCACATTGCCAATGCCGCCACGATCGCCGCCGGTGGCCAGCGAGCGAATGTCTTGTAGTGCGACTTCAAGTGGATCAATCGTAGGTTCTTCGCCGCGCAAACGCCGTGCGACTTTATCAACGGTATCGGCATCGACGGTATGCGCCATTGTAACGTAGTGCTTGTTTTTGTCGAGATACGCCATTCGCTTCTGGCCAAGCATCTGACGCAAGGCTGGATTCTGCAAGACGTGTTGCTCGTAGAGCGCATGAAATACCTTGGCCAGTGTTGCCACGCGCTTAAACTGAGCATAGCCCAACTGATGCACCATCGCGTTAAGTTCCTTGCGCGCTGTCGGGGCGTCCACACCGAGTGCGGTTGCGCGGCCTTGCAATTCGGTCGACACACGCTTAAAGTGCATGTAGGCATTGAGCGTTTGCATATCAACGCCCCACTTTTCGGCAATCTTCCCGACCTTTTCATTCACATCAATCAAGAAGAGCTTGCTGCGGCCGTACTGATGCGAGAACATTTCCTTCGCGTAACGGATATTCACCATTTCTTTATCGAGGCGTGCAATAGCCGCCTCGTAGTCAGATTTGATGATTACACCCGCTTTGAGATCTGCCTTCAGCTTCGCACGCACATCGGCTTGCGCGTGCTGTACTACCATGATTGTGGGTTTAAAGCGGTCAAAGAGAATACGCACGGTATCCATCCACTTCATGTGCATTGTGGGTTTCGTGATGGCATCGCGCACCTGACGGTGAGCGATTTCCGCCTCTCGCGTCCAGGTCTTCTGAAGGCGTGCAACCAAGGCATTGCCATCTACACCTAACCGCATTTGATCCATCGTTTCCACCCAGCGATCCATGACGCTTGGCTTCTTCGTCATACCATTTAAGAATGCTTCGTAGAACTGCGGAGCATTCGTGCGGACGCGTTCTGGATCAAGCATCATTGCTGCGCCCATTTCGGCGTACACTTCTGCGGGGTTGTTATTAAAATGAGAAGTGTCTGGAGAGCCTTGCCACTGCGCGATGAAGTTCAAACACTCGTCGGTAATTTGCTTATCATTAGCGGTAGAGATATCGGCCACGACCTTTTTAAAGCTATCTTTAAGCGATGCCAAGTGTCCGAGCAGATTGCCGCGTTCCTTGCACTTCGAAACGGCCTCGCCGTCAATCAGGTCAATCAGGTGCCACAATTCGTGCGCCATCACCTTGGTGCCAATTCCCTGGTGGATGCCAGACTTAATGCGCTGCTCAATCAGTTTATCAACCTCCTTGGCGAGTTCCTGTTCAGAGCGCACGCGTTCAAATTCAACGGCATTATGCTTCTTGTTTACCTTCTCCTTATGATTGGCCGCCCAGGTGGGATCTTCATTTTTGAAGAAGCCTTTCGCCACTAAGCGATCGTGCAAGACTGTGATATCGGTTTTATCCACCAGGCCGAAGAGCTGCGCACGCACCATGATATCCTGCGTCTTATTGTTGAACCAACCGAGCGCACTGGCCATGCCATGCGAACGATTCGCCACAACACGCGGCAGCTTACCGGTGAGTAAACGATACATCTCCACGACGTGGTGCAGCGACAATGGCAGCATCCCACGCTCATGCGCCGGAGAACCTGCAACAGGCACGCGAGCATTATTGCCATACATGGAGATGTCCATCGTCGAGGCATAATTGAAGCGCCCACGCGCAGCATTGATGTCGTCTAAAGAAGTGTCGTTCCGCTTGAGGTTTTGTTCATCGGCGTTTAAAAGGTCGATAATTTGTTCTTGACTTTTAGCCGTGTTTATGTTAGCGTTCAAAGTGTCTTGTGGTATTACTGCCTTGGAGGAAGAAATGTTCTGGATTAACGAAAAATTAGGTATAGCGTTTGAGTCTTGTGAAGGCGGTAGAGCCGTTTGGAGTTCAGAAGATAAGGACTTCACAAGATTAATGACTCGTGATGAGAGGAGGCGCTGCGATCTTGCAGATTGTAAGCGTGTAAGTGAATCTAAGGCGCGTGCTTTTATGTTGGCA
>JAFTHG010000204.1 GCA_017457555.1 Kiritimatiellia bacterium
AATCTTATTGCATGAATTAGCACACAGTGTTACTGCTATCGCCTTCGGTGGGCGTGTGCAGGATATTACACTCCAACTGTTGGGTGGTTGTGCTATGATTACCCGAATGCCTCCACGACCGTGGCAAGAGTGTGTCATGGCTTTTGCTGGGCCACTTTGTTCGTTGGTTTTAGCTTGTTGTGCATGGGTTGGGGCCGTTCAATTTGGCGAAACGGTGAGTGGATGGACGCAACAGGGAAGCTATGTCACCGAATTTCTGCCGAATATTTGGTTTGAACTTATCGCAATGCTGAATATCGGTCTTGCATTTTTTAACTTAATGCCGGCATTTCCCATGGATGGCGGACGTATGTTGCGTTCAGGAATCCAAATCTTTGGAAAGACAAAGGTGCAAGCAACAGAGATTGCCGTGCTTGTAGGGCGTAGCTTTGCTAGTTTATGGATCTTTTTAGCGTTGATGCATCTCTTGTTTAATGTTACATTTGAAGCTCCCGTCTTTTTACCGAAATGGTTGGCTTACCTGTGGGACATTGTTTTAGGAAGTGGCGGAATTTTTCGCCTGTTAATTGCATGGATGATCTGGACTTCAGGACCGCGCGAATTAGAGTATGTGCGTGCTGAAGCTACGAATTATGGAGGATGGCGATGAGTCTTGCCGTCGGTATTGTTGGATTGCCAAACGTTGGGAAATCAACGCTGTTTAATGCGTTAACACGTGCACAAAATGCAGAAGCGGCAAACTATCCGTTTTGCACGATTGAACCTAATAAAGCAACCGTCCCTGTGGCGGATGCACGTGTTGAGAAACTTGCCGAAATTTGTAAGAGCGGGCGCGTTATTCATGCTACGGTGGACTTTACAGACATCGCAGGATTAGTGCGCGGCGCATCTAAAGGTGAAGGCCTCGGAAATCAATTTCTTGGGAACATTCGTGAATGCGATGCAATTCTTGAAGTTGTCCGTTGCTTTGATAATGATGATGTGGTGCACGTTGAAGGTTCGGTTGATCCAATTCGTGATATTGGCATCATTGAAACCGAATTGATTCTGGCAGATTTGCAGAGTTTAGAAAAACGACTTGATCGATTAAGCCGTCAAGCACGTGCAGATAAGTCATTGGCTAAAGAAGTTGAGGCAATGGGTAAATTGCAACAACATTTGGATGCAGGTGAACCTGTTCGTACATTTGTATGTGATGATCCTGATGCGATTGCACCTTGTCGCAAAGAATTACACTTCTTGACCGATAAACCTGTTATCTATGTTGCCAATGTGGGTGAAAGCGATCTCGGTGCTGAAGACAACAATCATGTAAAAGCACTGAAAACCTATGCCACTGCACGCCAATGCGACACGGTCGTCATTTGTGCTGCAATGGAGGCGGATTTGGTTGGTCTTTCTGATGAAGAACAGCAAGACTTCCTCTCTTCCTATGGATTGGAACAATCGGGTTTGGATGTTACCATTCAAATGGCGTATCACTCGCTTGGGTTGCAAAGTTTCTTTACTGCAGGACCTATGGAAGCGCGCGCATGGACAATCCGGCGGGGATGGACGGCTCCAAAGGCCGCTGGTGTCATCCATACCGATTTCGAACGCGGTTTCATCCGTGCTGAAGTTGTTTCTTATGATGATTTTGTTACGTTAGGTGGGGAGGCCCACGCTCGTGAGAAGGGCTTGCTCCGAGTAGAAGGTAAAGAATACGTCATGCGCGAAGGTGACGTCGTCCATTTCCTCTTTAACGTATAAGGAGTGCTTATGTCTAACAAATACACACTTCCACAGACACGTAAAGTTTCAGCATCTCCGTTATTGATGCGTCATTTAGTTGTTTGGGGCTTACCCTTTTTAGGGTGGGTCATTCTAATTGTGGTCTGGTTGAATTTCTCAAGTTCAGACAATAATACGCAACCGCCAACCGAAACGGTTGAAGAGCAAACAGCGACTGCGACTCAACCGCAATCACTTCCAACGCCATCGGAAGCGCCAGTTTCGCCACAGTCACAGACGCAAACGCCGATTTCAACTCCCGAAACACCTCAGCCGACAACAGCTCAAACCTCGTCGAATGATATGTATGCATTCGTTGAGTATGATTTCACTTCCGCCGTTTCGCAGATCGGCTTAGCCCATGAAGCCGCGTGTAATACTGGCATTTTAGTTGAACCTGCCACACGCAAAGTCTTATGGGCAAAGGGCGCAGCGCGAGCGGTTCCCATCGCATCAATGACAAAAATGATGAGT
>JAFTHG010000205.1 GCA_017457555.1 Kiritimatiellia bacterium
AAGTGTGTTTAAGGATTGCACTTCACTGCAATTGGTACAATTGCCTGCAATACAAGGGGAAGATTTTGATGGGCGTGAAATGTTTTCCGGTTGCACACAGTTACGGAGTGTATCGATTCCATCTGCCTGGACGTTTATTCCTAATGCTATGTTTTCCGGCTGCACGTCACTGCAAACGGTAACATTTCCAAATACGCTCTCGGTAATTGGTGGTTCTGCTTTCAAAGGTTGCGAATCGTTAACAAAAATCAGACTTTCTTCTGCGTTGACAAGTATAGGGAGCAGTGCTTTTTCTGGCAGCGGAATTTGTGAAGTGGATAATATCCCAGAGGCGATTGCAACAACCTGTAGTGCGTTTACATTTGGTAAGCGTGAAAACCTCATCCGTGTAACATTAAATGAGAATGTGACAGCATTAAATACAGCTTTTTTTGAATCATGCACCAAATTGGAAAGTATTCAATTACCTAAAAAATTGACAATAATACCGCGTAATTGTTTTTCAAAATGCATGTCACTTAAACAAATTCACTTGCCAGACAGGATTACGTCTATTGAATCTTCTGCGTTTTACCAATGTTCATCATTGGAGGGGATAACGATTCCTGAAGGCGTTACGACGATTGGTCAGCAAACATTTGATGGGTGTTCCGCATTGGCCACTGTCACATTTGAAGGTGCGCCACCGACGACTGTTGGAGGATTTGCTTTTCGTACAAAAAGAGAGACTGTAGGATATTATTCTTCTGCACATGCTTCAGCGTGGAAGGCAGTTATTGATACTAATGGTAAGTGGAATGGCTTGATAATGCTGCAAAAGGCAGAAGTAGTTCTGCCTGAAGGAATTTCTGAATCAACTCAAGCGTGGTTGAGAGCAGAACTTGAGACTGCAAAGATTACGTCCGGGAAGATTACTTTAGCTTCCGGTACTACGGCAGAAACATTGGAGGCTGCTCGTCTTTTGGGTATAACGCCATCAGTGACCCTTACATCGGAAGGGGCTATCGTTGCTACTGAAAGTGATTTTACGGTGAGAGAGATCGTTGTGACGGATGAATCAGTGCTCCTCTCGGTGAGAATGGCGGTTGGAGTAGGGACGTTGCCCGAAACGCTTTCATTGGGAGGTACGGTTAAACTGATGGTTTGCAATGATTTGGATGGTGTATGGACGGAAATAACGCCTACACCTTCGCAAATCACGCTTACTCGTGTGAGTGATACAGAGGCTAATCTCTCGCTGACCCAAAACCTCGGAGAATACACATTCTTTAAGGTGATTGTGAAATAACGGGGGCTGTGTGTGGTGTTTCGGGGAACGCGGGTGTTTATTTTTTGGTGGTGGGCTTGGTGGGTGTGGCCAGGATTTCATTGGCGCGGTTGAGGGCGTCAATGATATGGCCGTGGACGTTTTCTTGACCAATGCGGTCTAAGAAGCCGGAGCGCACCATCAGCATGAGCGGTTGTGCAGTCACGCCGGAGAGGACTAAGGTAATGCCACGGGAGTGGACGTGTGCATAGACTTCTTCCAGGGAGTGAAGGGCGGTGGCATCCAAGACGAGGACGTGGCGCATACGCAGGATGAGGACACGCGGACGGCGACGGTTTTGGGAGAGCAGGGTGTCTTTAAATTTGTCCGCTGCACCAAAGAAGAGGGCGCCATAGATTTCAAAGACTTCGACGCCTTTGGGGACGTTGATGCCGGGTTGGCCCAAGTCATCCGGGCGTGTGGTTTGGGGGGTGCCGGCCAGAAGGCGGGTGATGTTGCGCGCTTCGGTGGATTCGCTCATACGGCGGATGAAGAGGAAGGCGGCTAACAGGACGCCGGCTTGAATGGCCACGGTTAGGTCGATGAAGACGGTGAGGAGGAAGCTCGTAAACATGACGAGGACGTCGGAGCGTGTACTCTTCAGCATACCTTTCACGAGGTGGAGTTCGCTCATGTTGTAGGCTACGATTGCAACGACACCACCGAGGGTTGCCATCGGGATGAGGGCTGCATAGCGGCCGAGGAAGAGCATGATGATAAGCAAGAATACAGCGTGTAAGATGCCGGCGAGGGGCGTCTTGCCGCCATTTTTGATATTGGTCGCTGTGCGGGCAATGGCACCTGTGGCGGGGATGCCGCCGAAGAGCGGGGAGAGGATGTTGGCAATACCTTCACCGATTAATTCGGTATTGGAGTTGTGACGCCGGCCGATCATACCATCAGCGACCACTGCAGAGAGGAGGGATTCAATGCCGGCGAGCAGGGCAATGGAGATTGCCGGTGAAACGAGTTCGCGGATGGCATGCCATTCAATGGTGGGCAGTTGCGGGAGGGTGAGGCTCATGCCGTCGGCAACGGCCGGGAATTTGCTGCCGATTGTGGCGATGGGAAAGCCGAACCGTTCCAGAATGATGGCGATGACGGTGGTGACGATAATGGCAATAATGGAACCGGGAACCTTTTGGGTGACCCGTTTCCAATAGACACAGATGGCAATGGTGAGCAGGGAGAGCCCCACGGTTGGCCAATTAATGGTTTCAAGTGCGTGGGCATAGACGTTGAGTTTGCCCACAAAATCACCGGGCATTTTGGCATAGTCCAGTGTGGCTAAAGCCTCGGTGCAATTCAATCCCAAGAGCGCCTCAATCTGTCCGGCAAAGATAATGAGTGCGATGCCGGAGGTAAAGCCGACCGTGACGGGATAGGGGATGTATTTGATGATGGAGCCCAAACCGCAGAGGCCCAGAATAATCAGAATGGCTCCGGCCATCATGGTGGCAATGGCTAATCCGGACATGCCGAATTGTGCATAGATGCCATAGATGATGACGATGAAGGCGCCTGTCGGACCGCCGATTTGGACGCGGCATCCACCAAAGGCGGAGATGGCAAATCCGGCAATGACTGCGGTGACAAGACCGGCTTGCGGGGGTAATCCAGCGGCGATAGAGAACGCAATCGCAAGAGGAAGGGCAACGGCGGCAACGATGAGACCGGCTACGGCATCCGCCAGAAAGAGTTTGAGGGAGTAGCCTTCTTTAAGACATTGGAAGAGTTCGGGACGAAAACGTTCAGTACAGCTCTTCCCAATGCGTTTCCAATCAATATTCAACATAACAAAACCTCAAGTACGGAATAATGATACGTTTAGTGTAGCACAACTCGGCGGTCTTATCACAATAATTGGGTGTAAGGCGGTGTTTGTGCGAGTGGTTCAGGCTTCTGTTGCAACAGAATTGCGTTGATAGATGACCAGACGAGTCTTCCCGTAAAGACGGTCACGCATTAAGGTGTATCCTTGTAGGTCGGCAGGGTCTGTGCGGTAGTCGGTTTCTGTGATAAGAAATCCGCCGGGTTTGAGGCGATGCTGTTCTGCCAGAGCTTGTGCAATGGGTGCGAACCCATTTTCTTTTGCCCAGAGATAGGGCGGATCTGCGAAGACGATATCGTAGGCGATGCCGGCAAATGAGGCGGGAAGCATCATGGTTTTGTCGGTGGCACGCTTCTTATTAAAGGAAGGGGTGGTCAGTCCCAGCCATGCAAGTGCATCGGTTTGATGCGCGCAGAAGGTGTCAACGCCAAAAGCATCCAGATTCTTTTTCAGTGTGGTGAAGACGGTCTTATCGCGTTCTAAAAAGGTGACAGAGGCTGCTCCACGGCTGAGCGCATCCAAACCTACAGCACCAGATCCGGCAAAGAGATCCAGAAAACGTGCACCATTGAGCAGGGGTGCAAGGACATTGAAAAGGGCTTCCCGTACACGATCCTGTGTCGGGCGAACGAGTTCGGACTTGGGCATCAGTAAGGTGCGTCCACACCATTGGCCGCCGGTAATACGCATAGTGTTCCTATTCAATTGGGGGTGCAGCTTCGGGGCGCGGATAGTCGAAATGGTCTTCCGAACCATCCGCACGGCGCACGATGAGGTGTTTGAGCACCTCGCCGGCTAATTCCGGGGCACCATT
>JAFTHG010000206.1 GCA_017457555.1 Kiritimatiellia bacterium
AGTCCTGTGGCGTAGCCGCTTATTTTCACCGCAAAGACGCTAAAGGAAATGCAGCTCACTCCGTCCGAGACAGAGTAACTGCATTTCTTGTTGAAGCAGAGTAGGGGAAGATTGATTTGAGTGGTGATGCACACCTCTCATGCAGAATGCTTAACCGCCACGTGTCATCATGACGCAGCCGCCTTTGCGGTGTAGCGTAGCGAAGCCGAGGTCGGCGTGTGAGCCACCCTCGGCTCACGCATCCACTTGGTAGGGGATTGGTCCTTGCCAAGCCCAAAAGGTGTGGGGGGATAAGTCTTCTTCTTTCCTTTCTGACTCTCTTTCCTTTTAGAGGCTCGCTTCTTACCCTCGCGGTTATATTGTGCAATATTCATTCTTGTCAGCATTCCTCCTTTGATTGTTTTTTTGATCTACTAAAATCATAGCGGAATTGCTGACTTTTTTCATTTTGGCGCGTCGCCCCCCGGGGGCGTAGGATGATAAGCCGTCTTCTTTCCTTTTCGGCATTCCTTCCTTTGAAAGTCACTCTTCTTACCCTCGCGGTTATATTGTGCAATATTCCACGGTGTGAATTTCCTTTTTATGGATGTGCTATAGGGGGATGATTTTTGATAGAATAGGCAAATCTTTTAGAGGATTTGTATCATGCGTCAGCAGGTTGCAGTGGTCATGGGTGGATTATCCCATGAAGCAGAAATTTCGTTACGTTCGGGTGAGGCCGTTACACAGGCATTACGATGTGCCGGATATAATGTGCTTCCGGTTCGCTTAACATCAGAGTCGCTTGCAGAGTTGCCAGAGGGTGTGGATGCTGTTTTCATCGCACTTCACGGAGGTTATGGAGAGAATGGCGGCATTCAGCGTGATTTGGATGTGCGTCAGATTCCATACACGGGGCCAGGAGCTTGGACGAGCGCGTTGTGCATGAATAAGGTTGCAACAAAAGAGGTCTTGGCGCAAGCCGGGATTCAAACACCATCGGGTGTGACGGTGCCTCTGGCTGCGGCTGATCTGCCTTGTCCTTTGCCGTTGCCTGCGGTAGTGAAACCGCCACAGGATGGTTCCAGTGTTGGTTTGTCAAAGGTGACAGAGGCTTCGCAGTGGCCGGAGGCAATTCGTCTGGCGTGTGCTCAGGATAGTCGGCAAGAGGCTTTGGCAGAGGTTTATATTCCGGGGCGCGAGTGGGCCGTAGGGGTGGTGAATGGACAAGCTTTGCCGGTGATTGAGATTCAAGCGCCGGGGGGATGGTATGATTTTCAGGCCAAATATGCTGTGGGCGGTTCGCAGCATGTCTATCCGGAACCTTCGGAATTGACGCAGAAGGTGCAACGGATCGCAGAGCAGGCATATGCGGTGACGCGATGCCGTGGTGCGGTGCGCGTAGATTTTCGCGTGACGGATGAGGGCGAGGCCTATATCCTTGAAATCAATACTGCGCCTGGATGTACGGCGACGAGTCTGTTGCCGGAGGCTGCGGCCAGGGCTGGAATGACATTTCCGGACTTTTGTGCACAGTTGGTGGAACATGCCGCTTTTGGCGATTAATGAGATATACTAATGGATGTATTGAACGCAATTCCCGGTAACAAACGCTCCGGTAACGGCAAGAAGGCGAAAAAAGGTGCAACCAGTTGGTCAATGATGCAAATGCCATCATGGGTGTTTGTTTTGGGGGTAGGTATGCTTGCTTTAGGCGTATTGGTATCACTGTTTTGGGCGTTTAAGACGTGTTATTACGACCGTAATGCTGCTTTTACGGTGGCGGTGGATGATATTTCCGTGTCGGGAAATGCTACGGTGACACGCGATTACATTTTGAACTGCTTTGACATTAATGGCCCGCGTAATGGTTTTGATTTAGTGGATTCCGAAATTGTGCATCGTCTCCAAACACAGATGCCGATTTTGAAGAGTGCTCAGATGACCTACACATCTAACAAAAAGGTGGAGATCTGGGTGGAAGAGCGCATGCCTTTGGCGCGCATTGCGGGCAGTTTCCTCGTGGTGGATGATGAGGGGGTGTTATTCAGTTATACGCGCTCAACGAGTTCTCTGCCTGAAATCGGCGGCTTTGATCTTTTGGATGAAGAATTGGTGCCGGGGAAGCGTCTGCCGTCACAATTGCACTGTATGCTACGCTTGCTGCTGACGGTTTCCGACACGTCGCGCTTTTTCAATAGTGCCGTCAAGCGCGTGACGCTTCTTGGTATTGACCCTGAAGATGGGCTGCGTGTGACGCTTCTGGATGGGCGGAAGATTGATATTGCGTGGGAAAATATGGCCACAGAAACAGAAGTTTCTGAAGGCATGGTGAGGCGTTTACGCAATGTTGCCCACGTGTTGAAGTCCTCAACGGCAGTGGGTAAGAAACATTTTAATGCGATGGCGATTGACCGTACATCGATGTCAGATTAGGAAAGATCTATGGCAACACGTATTCTGGGAGCGCTTGATATTGGCACGCAGACGACAACGTTGGCCGCCGGAGAGGTGGTTGATGGTCAATTGAAGGTGCTGCGCGTTGTGTCGGTGCCAACGTATGGAGTAAAGAAGGGCGTTATCCGTAATATCGGAGAGGTCACACAAACCATCCGGAAGGCCGCTTTGGAAATGGCCAAGCAGGGATTGGATCTCTATGATGTCACCACCAGCTTTTCGGCGCAAGGGATTACAACGGCTTGCCGTAAAGGCAGTAAATCCTTTGTTTCGCTGGCAGTGATGACCGAAGAAGATGCCGAAGAAGCACAGGAAATGGCATTCTCTGTGGAGTCGGCAGACTCTTCAAATGTGTCATTACAACGCTTTCAGCAACGCTTTCGTGTGAATGATCAGTCCGTTGAAAGCCCTGTCGGCATGAAGGGTAATTCGTTGGAAGCCTCTGTTTTGGAGATGCTGGCACCGCGCACTGCTGTAGAGGCCTTACATACGGCAATCACTCAAGCAGGGATGCATACCACCGAAACGGTCTTCTCCGGATGTGCAGATGCGACAACAGTGTTAGATGCTCAGACGCGTTCGGATGGCGCATTAGTCATCAATTTCGGCGCGGGTACGTGTGACTATCTGGCGATTGCCAATCGCATTGTGGTGGCTGCGGGCACGTTGGGAATCGGTGGTCACCATTTGACGAATGATTTGGCACAAGCCTTCCAGGTCAACCAGGATGTGGCGGAACGGATGAAGATTGACTGCGGTGCGGCACAAATTCAACCGGATTTGGCAAATGAGCGGTACAGTTTGCGTTCAACATTCAGTGCTGAACGTACCGTGTCGATGCATGCGATTCAAACGGTAACAACTGAACGTGTGAACGAAACGCTTCATTTATTGCGTGATATTCTGTGCAAACAAGGGGTCTATCTCTCGGACTTGCATGGTGGTGTTTGGTTAACAGGTGGCACAGCCGCGCTGCCGAATATCGTGGATCAGGTAAGCGCCGTATTGGAATGCCCCTGTCGAATTGGAGTGCCGCTCAACCTTGTTTCTTTGCCAGAAGAGGCACAAAAAGCACCGTATCGCTATGCGACGGTCGTCGGGTTATTGCAGTATCGGATGCGAACCTTGGCGAGTGAAATTGATAAACCATCTTTCTTCACGCGGATGCGTACGTTCTTCAGAGGCTGATAATGAAAGCAGATGACCTTCTTTTCATTTCTGTAGGTGGCGCAGCCGCCAGTGTTGCCCAGAACATTGCTCAGCGTACACGGCGCGATGCTTCCCAACCGCCAATGCGCGTATTGATTCTCGACACCGATGATGCAGTTCTCCAACATGTGACGCACGCAGACGGCGTATCGGTGACAATTTTTGGTACGCAGCGTCTCTCTGGACGTGGCACGGGGGGCGATCATATCCTCGGAATGAGTGCATTCCGTGATGATGCTGCTGGAATTATGCAACAGATCGGCTCCCCGCGACTGGTGATCGTCTTGACCTGTTGTGGTGGGGGTACATCGGGCGCATGCGAACCCTTATTGCGTCTATTACGTGATCGCGGGATTGCCAATATCGTCTTTGCGACAGAACCTTTCGCATTTGAGGGTGAGGCGCGGAAGCGTTCGGCTTCGGTAATTTTGCCAACGTTGTGTGAGACCGCCAATGCGGTGACCACGGTGCCGTTAGCATCGCTACTGGCCGGTAAGGAAGATGAATTGACAGCGGCGCAGGCATTTGACTATGCAGCAGACCGTTTGGCAGCGGGAATTTGTCTGCTATGGACGCAACTGGTTTATCCGGGATACATTCAGTTTGATGTTGAGCATTTCCGCCTCTTTTTGGAACGTGAAAGTGTGTCCACAGTGGCCTTTACCTTTGCCGATACAATTGCCACCGGAGATCAGCGCGCTGAACGGGTGGTGGCGTCTTTGTTGCAGTCACCACGCTTTCAGATGCGTGGTGTGAATTGTTTGATGAATGCGCATCAGGTGATTGTGGGCGTTCTGGCGGGTGATGATTTGCGTTTGTGTGAATTAGACACACTGATGACAGGGCTGAAAGCCGGTCTTGGAAAGCAAGCAGAGGTTACGCTGGGAACGGTCAATCACGAGGCCTTTAATGGTAAGTTGGAAGTTGTGCTGTTGGCATTTACACCAAGCGGTGTCGATTTACCAATAGCAGGCGATGCTTTACAGTCGGTGCGTAAGCGTTCTGGAAAGTCAAGCCGAGCCAAGGCGTTATCCGCAGTGAAGGATCGCTTTGATGATGTGGAACGGACCATTATTGATGGTGTTAATTACGATACGCCGACGTATTTGCGTCGCAATATCCGGTTGAAACGATGAAACGTTGGGCCGTTGGTTTACTCTTTGTGAGTGCAGTGTGTGGTTGCCGTCAGGAAGACTGGAAAGAAACTCACATACCTTTGCCAGAGCATGTTATATTCGCAACGGCGCAACATGCCTTACAACAGTTAGACCGTCAAACACCGCCGGTGGTGCAACGTGACGCAGAGGGTCTGAAGGTGCGCTATAATTCAATGCATCTTTCCTCGCGGAATCTTACAGTTGCGCTGGAAGCATTGACCACAACGGGGCAAACGGAGCGTGTGAAATGAGATTTTTAGTTCAGCGTGTAACAGAGGCATCGGTTGTTGTGGCCGGTGAAACCCTTTCGGCTTTTCAGGGGCCGGGTTTCTTGGTGTTGTGCGGTATTGCTCCCGATGATACGCACGCACAGGCGGATAAGTTGTGCGCAAAATTATTGAAACTCCGCGTCTTTGAAGATGAGCAGGGGGCAATGAATCGCTCGGTGATGGATGTCAGCGGATCGGTGATTTTAGTATCACAATTCACACTTTACGCAGATACGACCTCGGGCAATCGTCCAGGTTTCTCAACCGCAGCGCGCCCAGAAGTGGCAGAACCGCTCTACGACTATTGTTGTGCCAAGTTGAAGCCGATTTTAGGCGAACGTTTTGGAACGGGGCGCTTTGGTGCAGATATGGCCATCCGTCTGATAAATGATGGACCTTGTACGTTTCTACTGGAGGCATAACGGAGCGTATGTTTACAGGATTAATTCAGCGAGTTGGGATTGTACGTGCGGTAAAGACGCATGACAATGGCGCTGTTTTTATCTTTTCTGCGCCCGGGTTGGCAACGTCAGAGGATCCTTTACGGTTGGGAGAAAGTATTGCTGTGAATGGCGCTTGCCTGACCGTCGCACGTATTCACGATGCGGATGTCTTTGAGGCTGATGTCTTGAATGAAACCTTGAGATGTACAATATTCTCAACGTTGAAGGTTGGCGATGCGGTGAATTTGGAACGTGCGCTACGTTTTGGGGACCGGCTCGCAGGTCACTTGGTTTCGGGGCACATTGATGGTATTGGAACACTCCTCTCGGTGCGGCAGGATGGGCGCGATAAATATTTCCGCTTTGGATGTTCGCCAGACTTTGCACGGGGGGTTGTTCGCAAAGGCTCCGTGGCAATCAATGGTACCAGCCTTACCGTTTGCGCGGTGGGAGATGACTGGTTTGAAGTGGCTCTAATCCCAACAACATTGCGGGAAACAATGTTAGGTCAGCTGACCTTGGGTGCTCCTGTTAATTTGGAATCTGATATCATTGGGGCGTATGTTCGCCGAGCAATGGGAGCAGATTCAACACTTTCATTACGACAAATCATTGCCGCGGGCTTCGCGGATTAGAAAGGATGATGCATTATGGATATGGATACTGCAGAGAAAATCGCAGGACAAATCGACAGCAAAGATTTGAACCTGAAGGCCTTGTTTGCTGAAGATCCGGCACGTGCGGCCAAAATGACGGTAAGTGCTGCGGGTTGGACGCTGGACTATTCAAAGAATTTAGTGGATGCACCGACCTTGAAACTCTTGATTCAGCTGGCTGAAAAATCAGGCTTGAAGGCTGAAATTGAGAAGATGTTTACGGGTGTGCATATTAACGAAACCGAGAATCGCGCTGTATTGCATACGGCATTGCGCTCTTCTAAGAAAGATGGCTTGATTGTAGATGGGCAGAATATTTATGCTGATGTCCACGCTGTTTTGGATAAGATGGGTGAATTCGCCACATTGATTCGTACGGGTAAGTGGCAGGGTGCGACCGGTAAACGTATCAAGTATGTGGTGAATATTGGTATTGGTGGCTCGGACCTTGGTCCTGCGATGGCGTATCAGGCATTGGCAACGTATTCAAAGCGTTCCATTAAGTGCTTCTACGTTTCAAACGTGGATGCGACGCACATGGCTGAGACCTTGCTGCAGGTGAAGGCCGATCAAACACTCTTCATTGTGGCATCCAAGACCTTTACGACACAGGAAACAATGACGAATGCTTTGACGGCTCGTTCTTGGTTGGTGAATCAATTAGGTGAAGCGGCCGTCTCCAAGCACTTTGTGGCAGTCAGTACAAATGCACAAAAGGTGGCTGAATTCGGTATTGATACGGCCAATATGTTTGGCTTCTGGGACTGGGTGGGCGGTCGCTACTCTTTGCCATCTGCAATTGGCTTGTCGCTGATGATTGCGATTGGCCCGATGAACTATAAACGTCTCTTGGCCGGTTATGAAGCAATGGATAAGCATTTCCGCACAGCCTCTTTCCAGCGCAACCTTCCCGTGCTTCTGGCCTTGATTGGTATTCTGTATGCCAATGGTTATGGCGCAGACAGCTATGCTGTATTGCCGTATGATCAGTATTTGGCACGCTTCCCTGCATATCTTCAGCAGTTGGATATGGAAAGTAATGGCAAGTCGGTGGATCGTCAGGGACTTCCTGTTGAGTATACGACAGGGCCTATCGTTTGGGGAGAACCCGGCACTAATGGTCAGCATGCCTTTTATCAGTTGATTCATCAGGGAACGCGTTTGATTCCGGCAGACTTTATCGGTTTCTGCCGTAGCCGGAATCCTTTGAGTGATCATCACGATAAGCTGATGGCGAACTTCTTTGCTCAGACGGAAGCCCTTGCATTCGGCAAGACGGCAGAACAGTGCCGTGCAGAAGGGGTGCCGGAAAACCTTATTCCGTTTAAGACGTTTGAGGGAAATCATCCGACCAACACCTTGTTGGCAGATGAATTGACACCAAAGACACTGGGTGCTTTGATTGCATTGTATGAGCACAAAGTTTTTGTTCAAGGGATTATTTGGAATATCTACTCCTTTGATCAGTGGGGCGTTGAGCTCGGTAAGGTTCTCGCAGGGAAGATCTTGAAGGAACTGACGGATCCTACGGCTCCGCTTGCCCATGATAGTTCAACGAATGCATTGATTGAACGGTATCGTGCTGCAAAGGCGTAAGAATCAACGATTAACTGTTTGATGCGAACCTTGTCACTCCATTTGGAGAGGCAAGGTTTTTTATTCGTTTTGTGTAAACGTGTGTGATGAGATTCTAATTTAAGAGAAGTAGAATATGCTATACTATTAATAATAATAGAAAGGATGCTCATGGCACGTGAAAATTGGACATCGTCAATTGGTTTTATTTTAGCGTCTGCAGGCTCAGCCATTGGTTTGGGAAATATTTGGAAGTTCCCTTATATGGCTGGTGAAAATGGTGGCGGAACATTCGTTTTTGTTTATCTGCTTTGCGTATTTTTGATCGGCTTACCAGTAATGTGTTCAGAGATGTTTGTGGGGCGCTTCACGCGTCGGAATGTCATTAATGCATTAGGCAAAGTGGAGCAGACATCAAACAGTTCGCTTGGGCGTTGGATGTTGTGTATTCTTTCAGGTGCTGCAGCAGTCCTTTTTGTGACCATAGAAGCGTGGTTGTTGGTTGCCGTAAGTGTCTTTGGCATCTGGGCATTTGCACGTAAGGGTTTTGCTGCATTAGGATGGGTCTGTTGTGCCCTTTCATTTGTTATTTTGTCATACTACGCAGTTGTCGGTGGTTGGATTGTCGAATATATTTGGCGGTCGTTTACGGCATCTTTTGGAGGAATTGATGGTGCAACAACGACGGAGGTGGCTCAACAAGCGGGCGCTGTTTTCGGTCAGTACATTAAGAATCCTCAGCGTGTTTTGGTGGGATACCTAATCTTTATGGGATTGACAGGAGCCATAATTTTAGGAGGCATTCAAGCCGGCATTGAACGTGTGAGTAAGATCTTGATGCCCGCCCTTTTCGTGTTACTGTTGGTCGTGATTGTACGAAGTGTTACCTTGCCTGGGGCATGGAACGGCGTTGTATTTCTTCTAAAGCCGACGGCTGAAGCCTTTACGCCTAAAGTGATTATGATGGCATTGGGGCAGGCTTTCTTCTCGCTTTCGCTGGGAATGGCAATTACCGTGACATATGGTTCTTATTTGAATAAACAACAATCTATTCTGCGTGCAGCAGGATGGGTTGGTATCTTGGATACGCTTGCTGCCTTATTGGCAGGATTGGCAATTTTTCCTGCAGTATTCTCTGTGGGATTAGAACCCTCAAGCGGCCCGGGATTGATTTTTGGTGCACTGCCTGCGACCTTTGCAGCGATGCCACTGGGAGCAGTGTGGGCGACATGTTTCTTTATTATGTTACTGATTGCTGCCGTGACAAGCTCGGCTTCGCTTTTGGAATGCATGGCAACAGTGCTGATTGAGCGGATGCGTAAGAGACATCAGCGCGCCTCACGTCGTACGGCAGTGACGATTGCATTGAGCACGTGCACCGTGTTAGGATTGCTTTCTGTGTTCTCAACAGCCAATTGGTCTGTGATGCCTTGCCTTCAAAAGGTGGTTAAATGGAGTTTAGGATCCTTAACGCTTGGAAGTTGGTTTGATACCGTTGATAATTTGGCGTCAAATTGGGGCTTGCCATTTGCAGCATTAGGCATTGCACTTCTGATTGGAT
>JAFTHG010000207.1 GCA_017457555.1 Kiritimatiellia bacterium
GCGCCCACCCGAACGCGCCGAACGCAAAGCCTTCAAGATATTACGCACATGGCTTGAAGACGCACTCCAACTCAAACCCTTATTGGACGCTTGGACCGTTCATCTCAGCAATGGCGAACAGCGGCGTCTGCTTCTGGCACGCGCCATTTTGCGCCAAACGCCCATGCTTATCCTTGATGATCCCTACGCAGGGCTTGACGATACCATGCGCCAATGCCTGACAGACACCTTGCACCAACTGGTGAAGTCCGGCAGAACGCTCGTCCTTACGGTGCGTAATGACGATGAAATTCCACCCTTTATCACCCATCGATTGCGTTTAAAAGCGCGAGAAATCCAGTCACAGGGACGCTATCACCCACGTGAAACCACAGCCTCCCGCCTGACGATTCAGCGCAATCCGCCTGCGTTGGATACGCCGGTCGTCCTGCATATCCGCGATCTTCACCATGCTCCCGGCGGAAACGAACTCTTCCACGGCTTGAATTGGGAAGTCCATCAGGGAGAACGTTGGCTCCTGACAGGCCGGAATGGTTCGGGGAAAACGACACTCTTTTCATTGATTATCGGTGATAATCCCTTTGCGTATGCCTGCGACATTGAACGTTTCGGCAAACGGTTGGGGCCCGGTGTGCCGCTCTGGAGCGTTCGCTCGCAAATCGCCTGCGTTTCACCGGAATCTCAAACAACGGCAGATCCCACCCAAACGGTTGAAACAGCCGTCTTTTCGGGTATCTTTTCGGAAGAAGGTGTGCGCCTGAAACCTACGGCAGCGCAACGGAAATTGGCCCGCACGCTATTGATTTCACTGGGGCTTTACGAACGCTTACACGACACACTCGGCACCCTTTCGGCGGGGCTGGAGCGTTTAGTGCTCATCATCCGTGCACTCGTTGCCGCCCCAAAACTGTTGCTTTTGGACGAACCCTGCCTGAATCTGGAGCCAGCCGAACGTAAAAAGTTATTGCGCCTGATGGCATGCCTTTTCGCAACCCTTCCTGAATTGACGGTGCTGTGCATTGCCCATCGTCCCGACCATATCCCTGACGGCTTTGACCGTCAACTTCACCTCTCTACTCACTAACGCCCGTATGCTCGACACTCTCAACGTCACCGAACTCGCCAACGGCATCAAAATCGTCACGCTTGAACAGCCACATGCCGAAAGTGCACAGATTGCTATCCATGTGCGCGTAGGCAGTCGCAACGAAACCGAAGCTCAAAACGGGGCCAGTCACTTTATTGAACACATGCTCTTCAAAGGCACCGCCAAACGGAGTGCCAAGGCGATTTCACAAGCCATTGAAGGCCAAGGTGGCTCCATTAATGCCTTTACCGACAAGGATAATACGTGTTACTACGTCAAAGTCCCCTACGACCGCGCCTTTTTCGCACTCAACGTGTTGGCTGACCTCTTCTACAATTCCACCTTTGATGAGAAAGAGCTCAACCGCGAACGGCAAGTTATCGCAGAAGAGATTTACATGTATGATGACCAGCCCGACAGCCTTGCGCTGGAAAACCTCAACGGGCAACTCTGGTCAGGCCATCCCCTCGGCCGCCCCATCCTCGGTACCTTGCAGAGCCTCTCGGGGCTAACTCGTGACGCACTGCTTCACTATCGCACCACACAGTACGCCCCCTGTCGCACTGTCTTCTCCTTCGCCGGGAAGATTCAGCACGATGCCTGCGTCAAGGCCGTGGAAAAACTTGCCGGGCACTTAACCAATCCGCCGCTCCTGCGCGAACCCGAAACCTTCTCCCGTGCTATCCCGCAAGAACCGCTCACACTGACCAAACGCGACATTCAGCAGACGCAGTTGGCCTTTGGATGGCGCACGCCCGGATTGATGGAGTCCAAGGCGCTTGCTGTCGCCAGCGTGCTCTCTTGCGCGCTTGGGGAATCAATGATGTCGCGACTTTTCCAATCCATTCGCGAACGCAAAGGACTTTGCTATAGCATCACGAGTGGGCGGACACTTGCCGTGGATTGCGGTGCGCTCTTAGTGACCGCAGGATGTGAATCTCGCAAAGCCGGCCAATGCACCCGGGCCATTCTTGCAGAAGTCCGCAAATTGATGGAGAAACCAATGTCTGCCGCCGAACTCCGCCGCACACGTGACTACCTCTGTGGGCGCTTCCGGTTGCGGATGGATGGTGCACCGATCGGATGGGCTGCGGGCCGTATTTTATTTGGTGTAAGTGCAGACCCGGAGGCAGTCTTGGAAGGTATCCGTGCAGTAACGGCAGAAGAGGTTCGCGCCTTCGCGACAGAAATCCTCACACCCGAACGTCTCTCACTCGCCATCGTGGCACCGAAGAAAGATGCCACCTCGGAAACGGCATGGTTGAAATTGCGAAACTACTAATCCGACAACTCTGACATAACGCAAAAGACCGCAGGAATTCCGGCGGTCTTTTGTTGTATTTGAGATTGTTGTGCGTTACCCTTGAACAAGCGTTTGAATGGTTTGCAATCCCGCCATCAGCGCTTCTGCTTCAACCATCGGCGAGGGTTCAAAAACACGGATCAGCGACTCACGTTGCAACAGGGGCACCAGGAATGTATAGTCCACCGTGCCCTCACCCGGAGCACAGTGATCTTCTTCCAAATCACGAACATCATGGATGTGTACCCCAGAGGTAAATGCTTCAGTAAGTGCCAACGTTTCTGCCACGGGCCAATCCCCTGTGCGCGCTTTCCGTTCGCCATGACCGATGTCATACCACGCTGTCAAATACGGTGACGGGAAACGTTCCTTCAGAAACGCACACTCTGCCGGATCCGGGAAGGCTTCAATCCCCGGCAGATTTTCAAAGGCAAGCGCGATCCCCGCCGCTTCAAAACGTGGCAACAGCACATCCAGAGCAAACGACACACCATCCAACCACTGCGGTGCCGTCGCCTCACGATAGGCGCGTTCCCGTTCTACCAATTCCATATCCGGGTGGCCCAGTGTCCGTAATGCCAGAGAAAGTTGCGACCGATAGGGTCGACTACCGAAGAATCTGCCGGGTTCGCGCAGATCAACCCGGCCGCCATGCGTAACCACTGCCCCAGCTCCGAAACGCGCCGCCGCATCCAATGTCCGCAACATTGCATAAATGGCCGCCTGACGCTCTTCAGCATCTGGCGCAGCCAGGCTGAACACCTCGGGGCCAAGTTGGGGCATTCCCAGTGGCATTGGGCAAAAAGCGTGCACGCTGGAAACCGTCAAGCCTTCCTGCTGCACGGCACTTTCCCATGCGTCTAATTCGACATCGCGTGTAAAATAGCCCAGTTCCACAGCGTCAAACCCCAAGTGACGCGTTTGATTGGCCATCTGCTCCGGAGCAAATTGACGGCCGGCAAAGTAGGATGTGGAAAGCGAAAACTTCATAGATACAGTTTAGCATAATTAGGTATTGTTGCGGAATTTTGGTATACTGTTCGCGATTTTATTTCAAAGGATTGTCATATTATGGACGAAAAGACACCTTCTGCTTCTGCTACAGAATCCGATACCGCACGTCACTTTTTGCGTCAATGGATTGAAGAAGACCTTGCTGCCGGTAAGAATGATGGCACCGTAGTCACCCGTTTCCCACCCGAACCCAATGGCTGGATTCACATCGGTCATGCAAAGGCCGTGTGGGTTGACTTTGGCATGGCGCGTCACTTCAATGGTCAGTGCCACCTGCGTATGGATGACACC
>JAFTHG010000208.1 GCA_017457555.1 Kiritimatiellia bacterium
CATTCCTCCTTTGATTGTGTTTTTTGATCTACTAAAATCATATCGGAATTGCTGACTTTTTTCATTTTGGCGCGTCGCCCCCCGGGGGGCGTAGGATGATAGCCTTCTTCTTTCCTTTTCTGCAGTCTTTCCTCTGAAAGTCACTCTTCTTACCCTCGAGGTTATATTGTGCAATATTCATGAATGGGATTCTGTGTATTACGGCATTGCAAAAGGGTGGGGGTTTATGTTATGCTTTTATATTGGAAAGACATTAGGAAAAACAATCCTGCGGACAGGGTGGCAGTCGTTCTTTCCGGAGCCACGACCCGCAGTAGGAAAAACGTATGCAAAACAGTCAGAAATTCTCGGCAGAAATTGCCGGACAGACCATGACGATTGAGACCGGTCTTTTGGCCCAGCAGGCCGCCGGCGCCGTCACCGTTTCAATTGGTGAAACCACCGTTTTTTGTGCCGTTACGTGCACGGATAAGCCACGTGAAGGCATTGATTTCTTCCCGCTTCAGTGTGAATATCGCGAGAAATTTTACGCAGCAGGGCGTTTCCCCGGCGGCTTCTTTAAACGTGAACAGCGTCCTTCCGAAAAGGAAACTTTGATTGCACGTATGTGTGATCGTCCGATTCGCCCGCTTTTCCCGGATGGCTATTACAATGACGTCCAAGTGAACTCGATGTTGGTGAGTTGCGATGGTACGCATGAGGCTGACATTTTGGCCGTGAATGCTGCTTCTGCCGCACTCCATCTCTCGGATGTGCCGTTTATGGGCCCGATTGGCTGCGTGCGTATTGGTCGTATCAATGGTGAGTGGGTGATCAATCCCAGCCATGATGAGCGGGCCCAGTCGGATCTCGACTTGCTCTATGCTGGTCTGCGTGGTAAATTCCTGATGATGGAAGGATCTGCAAAGGAAATTTCTGAGGCAGACTTCCTGGCCGCAATGAAGCGTGCTCATGAGGAAGTGGAAAAGATTATCGATTTGCAGATTGAAATGCGTCGTGCTCTGGGTAAGCCGGATAAGGAGATTGCAGACATTCCTGAAGATCCGGAAAAGATGAACTTTATCCGCGATTTGGGCGGAGCAAAGTTGGCAGATGCCCTGGTGATCCCCGGCAAGTTGGAACGTCAGGCTGCAGTGGATGCAATCCGTGCTGAATTATTGGCCGCTTGCCAAGAAAAGTATGGTAAGGATGAAGCAGGCTTCTGGGTAATTGATGACGTGAAGTTCGTTCATCTCTTTGATGCATTGGAGATTGAAACGGTACGTGCCAACTTCCTGGAACGTGGTAAACGCATTGATGGTCGCGCACAGCATGAGATTCGTCCGCTGGCTGCACAGGTGGGTGTGTTAGCTCGCACGCATGGTTCGGCTGTGTTTAATCGTGGCGAAACGCAAAACCTTGCTACGGTCACGCTCGGCACCTCAAAGGATGCTCAGGACTTGGATTCCGTGACCGGTGGCGCAAAGCAGAAGAAGTTTATCCTGCACTACAACTTCCCGCCTTACTGCACGGGTGAAGTTGGTCGCGTGGGCACGACGGGCCGTCGTGAAATCGGCCATGGAGCTTTAGCAGAGCGCTCGCTCGCAGAGGTGATTCCGGCAGATTATCCGTACTCGGTGCGCGTGGTGTCTGAAATCATGGGATCAAATGGTTCCTCGTCAATGGCTTCGATCTGCGGCGGATGCTTGGCTTTGATGGATGCCGGCGTGCCGATTACGGCTCCTGTTGCGGGTATCTCGGTGGGGCTTTTCACAACTGCTGACCTCAGTAAGAAGGTGTTGGTCACCGATATTCTCGGTGCTGAAGACCACTGTGGTGACATGGACTTCAAGATTGGCGGTACACGCAAGGGTATCACGGGCTTCCAGGTGGACTTGAAGTTGCGTGGTTTGACGTGGGATCTCGTGGAAGGTGCGCTTGAAGCCGCCCGTGTGGGTCGTAACACGATTCTTGACTACATGGCTACTGTGATTCCAACGCCTCGTGAGGAACTCTCGCCCTATGCACCGCGTATCACCACGCTGAAGATCCCCGTGGATAAGATTGGTGAATTGATTGGTCCTGGCGGTAAGAATATTCGTCGTATTACCGATACCACTGGTGTACAGATTGATATCGCAGAAGATGGTACGGTTTCCATCTTTGCTACAAATGCAGAATCAATGCAGGTGGCTAAACGCGAAGTGGAGGCGATTTCTGCCGAAGCGGAAGAAGGCAAGATCTATGAAGGCACCGTAACCGGCATTAAGGAATTCGGTTGCTTTGTGGAAATTCTGCCGGGTAAGGATGGCCTTTGCCACATTTCCGAGCTCTCCGATCGTCGAATCCCGTCTGTGGACAGCGTTTGCAAGGTGGGCGATAAGATGATGGTCAAGTGTATTGGTATTGATGAACGCGGTCGCGTAAAACTTTCCCGAAAGGAAGCAATGCGCGATTTGGATAAGCAGAACAACGCTTAATCGTTATCAATAAAACAAAAGGCGTGTTTCCAATGGAAGCACGCCTTTTTATATGTTTTGATTTGGGTTTATGATTTTTGCGTGGATGAACATTTTAAGGTGATGATGGTTAGAAATTCATACTAATGGTTCGAGCAGTATCGCCACAGACCTTTAGAAGAGCCGTGAGGAGGGTATAACTTTGATCACGTTTATCAAGTAAAGCCTGTAGATCAATCATCACGTCTTGTCCGAGGGAGTTCAGGGCGTCCATTTTGCTCTCAACAACATTGACTAATGTTTCATATTGTTCGGCGGTGAGGTAGACATAATATTGGTTGGGAATCAGGCCTTCGTCATAGTATTCCGGACGCGGATATGATTGATATGCCATTACGGAGAAATCGCAAGCGAGGTCTTTTCGCAGATAATCTACCCATGATTGCGATTTTCCATTGACGGTTACGTCAAAGTCTTTCACATAATAGGTGGAATCAATTTGAACAGCGGCAATGCATTCATCTTCCACGTGGGCAAGAATCTCCAAAGCTTCGGTGTTCTGGGAAAGCGTTTCCATTAAGGTGACCGATTCTGCTTCAAGAGTTGCTGCGCGATTGAGACAAATAGTGGCAGCGTAACGCGCCATACTGAGGTCTTTGACATCGCCGACGCTATAAAGGGGTAAGTTTTCTTCAGTAATACGTGTGGATTCACACTGGTTGAGTTGGTCAATGTTCGTATGTGCAGTCCACGAGTGCGTCTGCTGATTAAGTTGTTCAATCGAATGGGGTTCAGACATTTGGAAATTCCTTCAGAAGTGTTGTGCGGTATTGAGCGCGGAGGATTCAATTTTGGTGAGGGCTTGAGTCGCCAAAGAGTAGAAAGCGTCTTGAGCATTAACAAGAGTCTGCAGATCAATCAGAGCCTCCTCGGATTGTGCATTGAGCGGCTCCATCAGGGCTTGAAGTTGTGTATAGAGTGTCATTTGTTGGGAATATGACCAAGGTTCTGGCGGTATTTCAAGCCCTAACTCCTCGTGTAGAAATTGCTCTAATGTGGGCGAAGCAATGCCACACGTACAGGCATAACCTGGCGGTAATGGCATCAGGCTTTCGGGAGAGGATCCATCCAATACCATTTGAGCGGCTTCGGCGTAAGTGGCCAAAGTCAGGGTACGATCTTCCAATGCGGTTAGCGTGGAGACGCTCATAGATTCAAGCATATTGGCGCGTTCAAGGCAAACGGCTAAAAGTAACTCTCCAAAGGCTAACCCATCTATTTGATTAAAAGCGTAGGTCGCTCCAGCAGCTACGAGGGGACCAGATGTCGTCGGTTCAAGCGACTGTGTGGTAATTGTTGCCATAATTATCCCATCTCCTGTAATACGGTATCACGCGAACCGCTGACGCTTTTCAGGAAGTCGGAAGCTGCTTCAAAGGCTTCATCTCGCCGTGCTACAAGTGATTCTAACCGTGTCATATCCATTTGGGCACTGGTGTTCAGACGGTCAATGCGTGTCTTAATGGCTTCACTTACGCCGGAAATCACCGATTTTGTTGCTGTTGCCACGCTGGTCTTAACATCATAAGAAAAGTCAACACCAGTCATCAGGTGATGGTCAAGAAGGTAGCAATACGCTTTTTCGTCAAGGGTGAAAGAGGTGGTATCCGAACCTTCTGCATCGCTATCAAACTGTTCTGAGGCTTCTGTCAGTGTGGCGAGCGTATATCCTAAAAGCGCAAGTTCGTCATTGCGAGCTTCCATTTTTTTAGCCAAAGGGGTAATTTCCTTTTCCAAGGCATGGGCACGCGTTTTGGCGATGTGAAGCGTCAATGTCTGATAGTCTATTGTTTCTCCTGTGGCGAGGGTATAATCATTTGCCGTGATGGCTAAGCCCTCAAAACCACCTTTTCCCAAATCAATAGCTGTGGGTGTCATGCTACTCATTGTAATCCTCCTAACAATTATGCAGCGTTACCGAGCGGCTTCTACTCAGTTTCTGACTCAATACTGCGGCTTGTTCAAAACTGCTATCCCGCTTCGCAAGTAAACTTTGGAGATCGACCATCGCACATTCCAAGGCATTATTTTCCTGTTCAATTGCAAAGGACAATTCCTCATATTCCAACTGTAAATCTCCGACACTAATGCCATAACACCGCTCTTTATCGCTGTACTTAAAGTAGTCACACTCTGGGACATCATACGTTTTGAGTGTTTGCAAGACGGTTGTAAAACCTGCTTCGTAAATCATCGTACTTGTTTTGGTGTCGCTATTGAGCGTTTCCACCATTATTTCCGAACAGAACGCAACGGCCCAACTTAAAGCATCAATCTTTTCGCGATGGTGTTGAATCGCATCACTTAATGCCGTAAGCGATTTTTCAAGAACTGCGCTTCGCTGTAATCCCACCTCACGGATCAGGGCATCAAGCGTGAGCCCTTCGGATGAACCCGGAAGGAGATATTCCACTTGGATCAATCCATAGGGGGCGACCCCGGTATCAATCGCTTGAATCGGTGTGCTCATAGTTATCCTCCTATGCTCGCAAGATGGTTTCCATGGATTGATTTTCTGCTTCTAAAATGCCTTTCATCATATCAAGAATACTTTTGAGCACTTCCGCCTCCTGATTGAAGATGGCTGCAGCGGCATCTGCGGCTGCACGTGCTTTAGATGCGACGGCACCAACCTCAGCACCTTTGGCATTCTGCAATTGACCAATCTGCTGTGCGCTGAGATTCAACGCTTGACCGATGGCCCCCGTAATTTGGGTTGAGGCCTGACTTACCGTTGCTACAGCGCCCCAACGCTTAAACGCCGGATCATGCTGTGTAGCAGCCTGAATGAGATTGAAGTGTTGGGTTGCTGGCGTTTCCTGGAGTTGGTTGCGCCCTGCGATTGGAATTCCTGCCTGCTCCTGTAATTGATAGGCGCGTGCCGAAGTCGCCCGTGCCAATGCGGCAGTATCTCCCGGAGCGGCCTTAGCCAGGGTTTCATAACGGGTTGTTTGAGTTTTGAGGGCAGTACTGTAGTTGGTTCCGGTCGTTTCAACCTGTCGCAGAGCGGCATCAACAGCAGCCCGGTTTTCAGGCACCAGTGGATGTTGCTGAAAGGCTTCCTGTGCTGCGACAAGTTGTTCGCGTGCTTCCGTCAAGCGATCTCGCGCCGCTGTCACTTCAGGTGCGGTTGATAAATTCGTTTTGAAGGTTTCCGCCTCTTGTGCGCCAAGCGCTTTAACCAATTGTTTGTCGGCAGCTGTAACAGTCTTATTCAGAGCTTTGGCATTCGCAGTGTCGAGTTTAACCTCTTGTGCATAGGCCTTTTGTGCTTCGGGTAAGCCTAACTGCTTCCCGATGGCATCCTGTTTCAACTTTGCCGTGGTTGACAGCGTGAGGTTCGTTACCTGCATAGTCACAGAAATGGCACATGCCGTCAAGCCCATTGCCAAGGTGGAGTAGGCTGCAGAACGTTGGAGATCAATCTGTTGTTGTGTTGCAAGTCTGGCTTGTGCTGAAGCTGCTTTACGCATTGTTTTAGCAGCTTCACGTTCTTCTTGCGCGACACATGCCATTAGACGTAGAAGCGAATAGATGTCAAAGAGCGCTTCGGGTTCAGCAGTAACAAGGTTTTTCCCGGCAGTGGTCAGCGAATCTTCAACAGCAGCCAATTTCTGATAGGCATGTTGCAGGGTTTCGGTGGATTCTTCTCGGGGTGGAGGTAAAGTACACTCGGTTGGCAATTGGAGTGTTTCTGCTTGAACAACGAATACGGGGTCGCTTTCAGGTAAGGAGGGAAGATTCGGGAGGTTTTTTGCAGATGTGGTGCATTCTACCGGACCTTCATGGATATGTTCCACGGAATGATATGTAAAGGGAAGTGTATGAATCATTGTTAGCTCCTTTCATAGAAGAGTTACACCATCGTACCAATTCGGGCGCAAATCTCATCATGTGTTCGAGAATCGCATTCCAACATGCCAGAAAGCGCTGCTAATGTTGCTTGATGGGCATTTAAGAGTGTTTGTAACGCATCTTCATCATCTTCCAA
>JAFTHG010000209.1 GCA_017457555.1 Kiritimatiellia bacterium
ACTCGATTTTTGGTATCCTTGTTCATGTCAGCATTCCTCCTTTGATTGTGTTTTTTGATCTACTAAAATCATAGCGGACTTGCTGACTTTTTTCATTTTGGCTCGTCGCCCCCCGGGGGGCGTAGGATGATAAGCCTTCTTCTTTCCTTTTCGGCATTCTTTCCTCTGAAAGTCACTCTTCTTACCCTCGCGGTTATATTGTGCAATATTCACGCTAAAAAATGGTTTAATGCTTTCGTTGACACCGCAGAAGGTGTAATTCACAACATGAACTTAATTTCAGAAAGGGCGAAAGCTATGAATACTGTTAATAGTCGTTTTGTTACTCCCAAGACCGTACTTCAGAAGGGTGATGTTGTTACTGCAGTGGTGACACGTGTCCATAATGGAGGCGTTTCGGTGAAGGTATTGCCGGCGGGTGTCTCTGGTGTTGTCAAGTTGAGCAGCTTTGGCGAGACGAAGGCGGCGCGCGAGGCGGCTTTGGCAAAGGTGAAGATTGGTCACAAGTTGACGGTGAAGGTGGAGTCCTATCAACCATGTATGCAACAGTATGTCTTGATGAAGGTGGAGATTCCGCGCAAGCCGATGAAGCATCTCTTGCCGGCGGGCACCACGATTGTGGTGGACTCGGCCAATGTCTTGGGCATGGTACACAAGGTTTTGCCGAAGATGGCACCGGTGGATATCTTGCGTTCGTTGGATGAAGGTCTGGTGAATGCAGGCTATGAGACGCTGTTCTTCATGGAGGTGAAGACGCTCTGGTGGGCCATGCACGCATTTCCTGAGACGGCAGAGGTGTTTGAGGCCTTCTGCACGGAGAAGGTGGGGCTTGTGTATGGTGATGAGGCGGATGAAGTGTTGTTGCAGACCGCCTTTTCCATGCCGGGTGCGGTGATTCTCTCCAATGATCGCTTTCGTGACTATGCTGAATCCTATCCTGAAATTGTTGGCACGAAGCGTGTGACCCATTTGAATGTGACGGGAAACGCGTATCCTATGATGGGGATTTATGGCGTGAAGGAGTTGATCCTATTGCAACACGTTGAGTTGAAGAAGGAGGACGAGACGCTGCCACCAGAGATTGCCTGTATTGAGGAGCGTTATTCTTCACCTGTGACACCGCGTGCGGTGTGTTCTCAGAACTGTCTTTGCCAATTGCGTCGTAAGGCTGCCGAACACGATCCTGAGGCGCTCGAATGCCTGGCGACGCGTTATGCGGAAGGTGATGGGGTGGCGCGCAACTTCCGTAAGTCGGCCACGTTGGACCGTTGCACCCAGAAAGCTAAGAAACGCAGTTGGCAGCAGACGCGTCGCCAAAAGCGTGGTGTGAATCACTTTCGCAAATGTGCATAAGGCAGGAGAATGCTATGGTTAAGATTGATTTTGAGGCTTTTGCCTTTAATAAGGGATGTGAATCGTTTGAGATGTTGGCGTTTCTGCCACCACAGGTCGTTGAGGATGTAGATCTCTGCGGATGTCTTAAACGATTAGAACTGAAGTGACGTGCGTCATTATAGTATCACTCAACAACCCCGTGTATTGTTTTCACGAACTCAGTAAAGGAATCCTGCCATGACGATGCAGAAAATTCAAAATGTTACACCTGTGACTCCCATCTATGATGAGGATAATCTCCCCGATGAGCTCTTTTACCCGGAGGAGCTCGCAGAACTGAATGCCGGCGCATTATGCACTACGACTGTTGGTGAAATCCTGGAGCCGTCAGATAGTGATTACGATGAGGGCCCGGACGATGAGGTGGAAGACGGCTGTATGATTACAGATGGGGTGGGGGAAATTATTGACCCCGAGGAAGCCACTCCTTTCTGGGATGTCTTTCCGGAAGAGGAGGATACGCCGGAAACAGAAATGCTCTGAAGCAGATGCGACAGGAGCGTTAAATTGGAGCGACAAAGAACGATGTCGGATTTTTCAGAAGAGGCGTCACAAATTCTGCGAGAACTCAAAAGCCGCGGTGTGAGGGCTTTGTGTCACTTTACCACTCTGGATAATGCTGCAAGTATTATTCGTATGGGGGCTTTGTATTCGCAGCAAACCTTGCGACAGATGAATATACCTGCTGATATTCAGGATTTGTCGCGTTTTGAAGGCTTTCAGTATCTGAATTTGTCAATTCAACAGCCCAATTGGAAGTTGTGGCAAAAGTTTGCCCGTACCAAAATGGATCAGGGATACAATAAGCGATGGTGTCTCTTCTTGATCAATCCGGAGGTGTGTGCCCGTGCTGGTGTCAAATTCACAACGGCTAATGCAACAGCATGGAATGTCCGGCGCGCAGGCACAGCAGAAGGCGTAGAGGGCTTACGTGCACTCTTCGGAGCTTCCGTGGTTGATTGTCAGGGAATGACGCTTCGTCCTGCTGGTTTAGCACCGGCGTTCCCTACGAGTGAACAGGCGGAAGTGCTTTGTCCTGAGCCTATTTCAATAGCGGAAACAAGTGGCATCATTGTCATGAATGAGGCAGATAAAACATCACTGTGTGCTGTTGTTCCCGTAAATCCTGCACTGATTAGAGTGAACTGGCGCAGTTTTCCCGCATTACTTAGACAAATTGCGTAACTTAAAAGGAGGTCAACTTTATGGCAATCCGTCCCGTATTCTTTCCCATTCTTCCAAGCGAAGCAGCCCATCCCGGTGTGAACGTTCGTAATGTCTCCTTCCCATGGGTGCCAGGACAGGCCTTTTCACAACGGCAAAAATGTGCTCATTCTCTGCAATCAGCTATCCGCTCACTGTTCCCGGAGGCCAGAGTGCTTGAAATTTCCAGTAAATCAAGCGATCTTCTCGGGGTTGAACTAAGTGCGCTCAATCTAACCTTCCCGGACGGTATCTCTGTGGAAAATCACTATCAATGTGCAAAAATCTTTGATTCGCATTTGGGCCCCTTTCCAGAGTGGTTGTGCTTGACACCGCAAGAGGTGCGCCGGCGAATCCATGAGGCGGGAGAAGGACGTCGACTGAGAGGCTTTTCGTATGCAGGTGAAATGTGGCCTTTGATGCCTGTCAGTCTGTTTTATGATTGGCTCTATTGCACAGCTCTTGTACATCACACTACCTTGACGCAACGACTCCTCTCGTATAACGCCTTCACCGATATTGAATTTAATCCGGAAAAATCGGTGAGTTGTCAGGCCGCAGCGGCAGCCTACTATTGTTCGCTTCATGCTTTTGGTGTGGTGGAACCACTGCTCAAATCTCCTGCAGAGTTTGAACACGCATATTCACAACATATCCGTATGACCTCAGGTAAGGCAATGGGAACAGCCCAACAGGAAGAGTTGCACTTTACATAATTTCTAACATGGATGAAAATCATAAAGCCTATATCTTCTCAAATCTGTGGCCAGCGTAGTAGATATTGGCTCTCTCTTGGAAGGTGTACGATTGATGGCGTTGATGCAGTTGCATCTTTGAAGATGGTAGAAGAAGGCATAAGGATGGTT
Source organism: Kiritimatiellia bacterium (assembly GCA_017457555.1). Taxonomy (GTDB): domain Bacteria; phylum Verrucomicrobiota; class Kiritimatiellia; order RFP12; family DVOR01; genus Spyradenecus. The sequence continues at coordinate 3,465 of JAFTHG010000209.1, forward strand.
CGGAGTAGAAGAGGGTACTAATGGCGACACTTTATGTTAATCGTCGTGCTACGTCTATTCATCGCGAAGGACAGCATCTCGTGGTGAAACAACGTGGAATGGGCTCAGCAGTAAATGTACAAACCGTACCACTTCACGAGGTGACCGGAGTCGTTGTGGTTGGCGAACCCTCAATTACATTTCCTGCACTTTCTTGTTTTATTCAACGGCAAATCCCAGTATCCTTCCTTTCAGTTGGCGGTTCGTGGCGTGGCTGTATCGACACTGCTTCAGACAACTATGGTGAGCGCCGCCGGAAACAATATCAATTAGCTTCAGAACAGGCACGCTTTCTTGAAATCGCCAAAGCGATCCTTTCTGCCAAACTCTATAATGCGCGACGTCTCCTTCAGCGATTAAGTGCCAACAGGAGACCTCATGTATCATGGACGTCTCCGGAAGATCTGCAACACGTGCATCAGTTACAATGGATTGCCACCCATCTGCATCAATGTGCTTCGCCGAATGCGCTTCGTGGTATGGAAGGCCTTGGTGCCGTCCATTATTTTTCCCTTTTAAGCACGTTCTTTCCTCCGGACGCAGCTTTTCAGGGACGCCGTCGCCATCCGGCTAAAGACCCGGCGAATGCACTTCTGTCATGGGCGTATTCACTCCTGCTGTCAGAATTAATTGCCAGTGTGCGACACCATGGGTTAGATCCTGCAATGGGCGTACTTCACGTTAATGCCAATCGCTCGCCAGCCCTTGCGCTGGATTTAATTGAACCTTTCCGCCCTTGTGCCGATCGGCTGACTCTCAATCTTTTGACGCGTCATATCATCCATCCGCAAACACACTTCAAACGCCTTCCATCCGGAGCCGTTATGTTAAATGATGAGGGGCGCTCACGAGTCTTTTCTGCTTATGAAACAATGTTAAGCAGAACGTTCGTGAGTCCCAATACCGGGAAACAAACCACCCTCCGGGAATCATTGCATCAGCAAGTTTTGCACTATTTGCACTTTTTGGAAGATCAAACAGCAACCGTGACTTCATTTTTTAAGATTCCTTAAAGATTGTTTATGTATTATCTGGTCGCCTATGACATTGCCTCCGGGAAGCGCTTAAGAGGCGTGGCAAAACTCTGTAAGAACTATGGGGTGCGGATCCAGAAAAGTTTCTTTGAATGTCATCTGGAGATGGACGCGTTTGAAAGTTTTTGGGAGAAATTGCAGGCCGTAACGCATGCACCGGAAGATCGGATCCTTGTTTTTCCCATTTGCGCTACCTGTTTGAAACGTATACGCCAAAACATACCGGTAATTCATCCGGAGCCTGTTTCAATGTGGATCTTCTAATCGGAGGGATGGCCTTTTCCATCACAGAGCGCAGGTGTGGGATGACACACATGGGTGATGTAAATGTGAGAAATCGTCATAGCCGAGGTCGGAGGTGGCATTTATCGTAACCCCCGTCACTATGGGCGGTGAGGAGGTTTTGTTTTCGGGGCGTTTTTGGAGAGTGTGGGGGATTACCAGAAGGCGTAGGCGTCGAGGGCGAGGACGTGGAGGCCGAGGAGGAGGTTGGTTACGATGTGGGCGATGATGGGGGCTCGGAGGCTACCGGTGCGGGTGGCGAGGGCTCCGTAGGCAATGCCGTCGAGGAGGCCGCCGATGAAGCGGTCGTGTTCAAAGGCAAAGACGGTGGCTGTCACCCAGAAGGCGTAGGGGGTGACGTCGCCAAGGGGGAGGCGTTGCCAGTCTTTTTGGGTGAGCCAGCGCATCAGAAAGCCGCGGAAGAACCATTCTTCGATGGGGGCTATGACAAAGGCTGAGCCGATGAGTTTGATGATGGCAAGGATGGGGTGACGTGTGTAGGCGTAGCACCAGGAGGCGCTGTAGTCGGGTTGGGCGCCGGGCATCATAACGAGCCATTTGCGGTACCAGTCGGTTACGGCGGGATAGGGGGTGCTTTCAGGGATGGCCCAGAGGACGTAGACGGCGATACCGGTGAGGATGCCGAGGGGAAGGCTTCCTTTTACGGCGTGGCAGGGGGCGAAACGCCAGGGTTTCAGGAGGAGGACGAGGCCTGCACAGAGGATGGTTTTGGCGGCGTAAACAAAGGCAGGCGCGTCAAAACTGTGGGGCACAAAGAAGATGACAAGTCCGGCAATCCAGAGGAAAAAGGGCCAAGTGAGGGCTCGGGTGGGGGCCTGTTCGTCAGGGAAGTGATTGCGGAGTCGGGTAAACATAGGGTGTTGCCCTGATGGATTCAGTTGCCTTTGAGGTGAAAAAGGGTGCGATAGAGGATACGGCAGTCCATCAGGAAGGAGCGTTTTTGGACGTATTCCAGATCGTATTGCACCTTTTCGGCCCGCGTAATGGCGTTGCGTCCATGGACTTGTGCCCATCCGGTGATCCCGGGGCGTACGTCATGACGGTGCATTTCGGCCTCTGTATAATCGTCAAGGTAGGCCATGAGCAGGGGACGCGGCCCCACGAGCGCCATTTTCCCGGAGAGAACGTGGAGCAATTCGGGGAGCTCGTCCAGCGAGGTCTTACGCAGAAAGGCGCCGAGACGCGTGGTGCGTTCGTCATCGGAGGCGGTTCCCGGACGCATGGTTCGGAATTTGACAAGGGTAAAGGGCTCAGCATGCCATCCCGGTCGCTCCTGACGGAAGAAGACGGGCCGCCCATCAACACAGGCAATGATGCCAGCTAATACGCCTAAAAGTGGCAACCACAGGGGCGCAGTGAGGAGCACGAGCAGGAGTTCGAGGAACCGTGGCATGGGCGTGGCGTCATCAAAGGGTGAGGTTGGCGTCGGAGGGAATCATCCAACCGCCCCGTGGTGAGAGGGCGATACCGCCAAGTGCCGGGCCGTCGGGACTGCATGAACGCTTGAATTGCTGTGAAATCACACGGCGACAGAAGATGTCAAGTGTGCGGCTGCGTTCGCTCTCCGGGATTTCTGGGAAGAGCAGTGCGGTTAAATCGCGCAGTGTGGCACGGTCACATCCATGGCGCATCCAGTGCCAGAGAAGGCAATCGTGGAGTTCGTAGCGGCCAACGATGGATTCGGTATGTTGCACGCCGGGCACCAATTCCGGTGATACGGGGGTGTCACAAATGTCTTTCAGTACTGTTTTAAGCGCGGTTGCGGCGGCGGTATCGTCTGACTGGAGCAGGGCAGTCGCCGTGGTGAGACAGTGCGGAATAAGCGTCTTCGGGATAGAACAATTCACCGAGTACATGCTCATGTGGTCGCCATTGTAGGTGCTCCAGCCCAACGCAATTTCCGACAAATCGCCCGTGCCGACCAGAAGACCGCCGGTTTGGTTGGCCAAGTCCATCAGGAGATAGGTGCGGGCACGCGCCTGTGCATTTTCGTAGGTGACGGAGTGATCGGTCGGATCGTGACCAATATCCTTGAAATGCTGCTCAACGCCGGGCACAATCGAGATTTCTTTCAGTTCTGCCCCGAGTGTTTGCGCCAACGTGATTGCGTTTTGATAGGTGCGGTCAGTGGTGCCAAAGCCCGGCATTGTCACGGCCAAAACGGTATTGTCGGGAAGATTATGACGGCGACACAGCAGCGTACAGACGACCAATGCCAGCGTGGAATCCAGCCCACCGGAGAGTCCCAGCACCAATCTTTTGGCGCGAATCTGGCTGAATCGCCTGAAGAGAGCGTGCACTTGCATCTGCAGGAGTTCCGAGCAACGTTCCTTCAGGGCTTCGGGTGTCGCTGGAATAAAGGGATTTTTGCGAAGCCCGGCATACGCGCCATCGGTGAAGGTGGGGACGATGGTGGCTGTAATCAGACGTGCCATCTGCGAGGGGTGACCGACAAATGCGGTGCGTTGGCGGCGTGCTTCAATCCATTCGGGGACGATATCCATCAGCGACGCGCCGGCTTCCCAACGTGCCTCAGCGCGGATCGCCCCCTCCCAAGTAAGCGCTCGGTGGCCACTGTAGACGCCATCGGTGGAGGATTCGCCACATCCTGCGGCGCAATAGACCCACGCACAGGACGTTGTGGCAGAGAGATGGCGGAGTGACGTGCGGCGACGTTCAGCACCACCGCACCCCTCCGGAGTGGCATCCAGAGCCACCATGACCGAGACGGCCTCCGTGAGTGCGCTGGGAGCAGTGAGCCCAAAGGTGACACCGAGACGCAGAGACGCCACTTCAAAGCAGAGGTCGCTCCCGATTGGCGTGCCATCCGGCATTTCAGTGCGGGTAAGGGTGGGCGTGAAACAGCGCATCCGTATATCGCTCCTGCGCCACATCGTGCGGGGCACATAACCCAGAATCTGCCCTCGTTGCAACACTGCAGCGCAGTCATACAGCGCGCCATCAAGGGAAACCGGAACGCCGCAAATCAGGATTTGGTTGTGGGGCAGGCCCTCACAGAGCGTTTGAAGCGCGGTTTGGGATTGCAGTAAGAGCGATTGTGAGAGAAAGAGATCGCCACACGTGGCCCCCGTCAGGGAGAGCTCCGGAGCCACAACCACTGCGGCGCCCTGTTCCGACGCGGCTTCTGCCGCAGCCAGTAACGCCTTGGCATTCGCCTCCGGATGAGCCAATGCTACCGGAGGTGTGATTGCTGCGATACGCATAAATCCGATCATACAGGGTCCTCTCGAATGAAACAGACAGTTGAAAATGCAACAACTTTTCTACCATTATACCATACCATCAGAACCTGTGAGACACGATACGCCCGCCAGTAAAGCGAAAAAACGGACTTTTCAGGGCTGAAAATGCGCTTCGCTTATCGTCTGTCGCCCTTTTCAGGCTTGACGAGTGGAGGTGGTGTTTGACGCAGGTTTGGCGGTTTTTCACGTTTTTCTGTCGCTTTTTACCCTGTTGAAAACTTTTTTTGTTGGCGTGGTTTTGATCTGGATTTGCCGATTTTACCCCTCAAAAGTGCCGTTTTCAACAAGTGCTGTTTTTCTGCATAAGGTGTTGAAACAGCGTGACTTATGCTGAAAATCGCCTGAAATCAACTGTGCTACAGCGGCTTCCCGGAGGCAAAGCGGCCGAGTTATCAACAGGTTTTGGCCTGTTGATAACTTCAATTTCGCTGAAAGACAGGTGGCACTTTCAGCGAAATTGCCCTTCAGTTTCGCTGAAACTGGTGCGCCTTTTCGCTCTCTTTTGGGTTCAAAAACGTCGGCTTTTTGTCGTAAATCGGTGGAAAACGTCTTCCGAAAAAGCTTCGGTGATTTGCCAGTTTGCTTCACCTGTGCTATCATCTCAATAACGGAGCGGTGGAAATTTCGTGATGACAAAAGGCGTGGAGAGGTGCCGCCGCAGTGGCGTGAAGCGTTTTGGGATCTCTCCATCGGTGCGAGGTCTGACAGGTTATGAGCGTATTGAAATGTGCGCTCAATCACAAAACAGGTCACATCGGCAGGAGGCAGGAGTGGCGATGAACCCTCTTGAAAGGAAAAAGATGAAGCGTGTGGGATGGATTCTGTTAATCGGGTGCATGGTGTGGTGCGCCGCAGAGTGCGTTTTGCGCCTGTTGGGGTTTGGTTCGCCGCAGATCTTGCAGCCGTCGCCGACGTTGGATTACATCTTTATGCCCGGCCAAAGCGGTGTTTACCGGGGGTGCCGCTATGCTTATAATCGCGTTTCGATGCGGAGCGATCACGAAATTGACCGCGTGTTGCCGCCTGGGTCGCGCCGTGTGATTGTGGCAGGGGATTCCATTGTAAACGGTGAAGCACGAACCGATCAGGCGGATTTGGCCACCACGCTGTTAGACGGTGTTGACGGGATGGCGGTTTACAATCTCTCTGCGTGCAGCTGGGGGCCGCTGAATCTGGCAGCCTATTTTGGGGAATACGGCACGTTTAATGCCACCGATTTGGTGATTGTGTTGAGCGATCATGATTTATGGGATGATGATCCCACGCTTGCTGCCGGGGAAAAACTCGGCCTGACGGCTGATTTTCAAACGCATAAACCCTTTTGTGCCACATGGGAATGGATCCGCTTCTACGCCTATCCCCAGGTGCGAACGTGGTTGGGGCATCCCATTCAACTGCCCCCTTTGAAGCCTCAAGGCAATCTGGTGCAGCGGAATTTAGAGGCGTGTGCGGCACTTTACGCACTGCCCATTGCCCAAAAACACCTGATTCTGCATCGCACCCAGCGGGAATGGCGGGCAAAAACAATGCCAGCCGGTGAACGCGCCTTTCGTGAACACGCCGCGCAACACGGCATTCAGGTGACACTGTTAGACGTTTCTCCGGAAACCGACTATCTGGATAATATCCATTTGAACCGCTCGGGACAACGGCGTCTGGCCGATACTATCCACGCACTTTTGAAGCAAGACACCTCTCCTGCAATGCAAATAGCGGATTGATTTGCGTCCGTCCCCTGACCGTTTCCGGCTGATTGGTTGCTGTTTCCGGTGGAATGTTAGCCGTTTTCGGTTGGTTGGTTTGCCGTTTACTGTTGGCTGTGAGCGATTAGTTGGCGGTGGGCTGTTTGTGGTTTGCGTCCGTCTCTTGGCCGCTTTCGGCTGATTGTAAGGTGTTTCCGGTGGAATGTTAGCCGTTTTCGGTTGGTTGGTTTGCCGTTTACTGTTGGCTGTGAGCGGTTCGTTGCCGGTGGGCTGTTTGTGGTTCGCGTCCGTCTCTTGTCCGCTTTCTGGCTGATTGTAAGCTGTTTTCAACTGGCAGTTTACCGCAGGGGAATCCGCACGCACGTATACAATAATAAAATATAAAGCGCGGAGTAGGGGGAGGGATGTGAAAAAAGTTTTCAGAAAATGTGTTTTTTTGTTGACGGAGAGAATTGGGTTTGCTATTTTATTGCCCGTTTTGCGCCTACGTAGCTCAGTAGGTAGAGCACTTCCTTGGTAAGGAAGAGGTCGCCGGTTCGATTCCGTTCGTAGGCTCCATAACACAGGTAAACACTCAAACCCTTCTGTTCACAGGAGAAGAGAAAATGGCAAAAGAAAACTTCGAGCGCGGCGATAAGGTCCACGTTAACGTGGGCACCATCGGTCACGTTGACCATGGTAAGACCACTCTCACCGCAGCTATCACCCACGTGCAGGCTCTTAAGGGTCTCTCTGCTGAGATCAAGTACGACGAAGTGGCAAAGGCTTCTGAATCTGCCGGCCGTCGTGACGCTAAGAAGATCGTGACGATCGCTACTGCACACGTTGAATATTGCACCCCGACGCTTCACTACGCACACGTCGACTGCCCCGGCC
>JAFTHG010000210.1 GCA_017457555.1 Kiritimatiellia bacterium
GCTTAAAGCATTGTTGCAGTGTGATGCTTGTATTTGTTGTGATCGTTTACCTCCTGAACATGCTCCAGAATTGTTGCAGATTGTGGGAGATATGGATTCCGTGTGTGGTTCCGTATCGGCGCATCTTGTGACGGATTGGCATGAAGATCAGGAAACAAATGATCTTTCAAAAGCATTGCGGTGGATGACGCAGCATGTGCCATCTGCAACGGTAGACTTTTTTGCTGTCACCGGAAAACGGGAAGATCACACCCTTGGGAATTTGGCCTTAATCGCAGCATTTGGAAAGCATACACGAGTTTTTACAGAAGCTGGTTATTTTGAACTATTAGAGCCCGGGCAATCAACTTTATTTGTAGAAATAGATGTGCCGATTTCTTTTCTCTCGTTTATACCTCAACGAATCACGGCACGGGGAGTTGTTTGGCCGGTAGAGAATCTTTTGCTGAATAATTTATGGTGTGCAACATTGAATCGAACAGCAGGTTCGACCGTATGCGTTTCATGTGAAAAACCATTATTTGTTTATCGTCCTTGGAGTGCGTCATGAAAAAACGATTCTGTTTAAGTGTTTGTACTGTATTGTCTTTGTTGTCCGTATGTGCTACGGGCTGTTCTGCCTATTGGTATCGCTCGCCAGAAAAGTTTACGGTGCAGAATTCCCGCCTGAATTGGGTACAGATTTTTTACCAGGCGGCAGAAGATGCTCCGCGCATCCGTTGTGAGATGACAAATAATGGTCAAGTAACGATTTTGGAAGGACGCTCTGTGACCGTTGGAGATGATTTTAATATTGAATATCACAAAAAAGAGTTTGGCGATATTCGAAAGTATTACTACAGCATGCAACCTGCAATGTTTGATATGACGTTGCAATTGTTGGTAGATTCCGGATTGATGACGATTGAGAAACCGGATAAAGATGCGCCCTTGTATCCAAAGGTTTTGGTAAAGGCGAATATTAATCATGTGAAACAAGACAAATTCACATATAACGAGACGTTGATTAATGAGATTCGAACACTCCTTTTCCAATACAAAATGAGCGGTACACTTTCAAATTAATCCTTCAGATAGCTCTATGTATCCCCAATTATTTACCATTTGTGGAATTACCATTCAGACGTATGGTCTGTTAATGGCAATTGGCTTTTCGCTTTGTTATTGTTTAGCCACTATTTTGGCAAAACGTTCGGGGCGTAATCCTGACGAAGTGCAGACGATTGTGATGCTGGCTGCGTTTGGTGGAGTATTAGGCGCACGTATCATTTATGTTTGGCAGAATTGGACGCTTGAGTTCGCCGAAAATCCTTTGTCCATGTTTATGATTTGGCGTGGAGGATTGGTCTTTTACGGAGGGTTCATTCTTGCCGCAGCGCTTATTTTATTGTATGCATTGCTGAAGAAAGAAAGGATTCTTTCACTTGCTGATTTTTGTGCAGTGTTTGTACCATTAGGACACTTCTTTGGGCGTATTGGCTGTTTCTTTTTTGGATGCTGTTATGGCAGGATCGCTTCGGATTCTTGGTTGGGGTGTTCTTTTCCAAAAGGATCGCCGCCATGGCTCCATCAAGTGGGTGAACGATTAATTTCGCCTTACTCTGTGAAATCATTGCCTGTTTGCCCGACACAGTTGATTGAAGCACTTGGATGTGGGATCCTCTTTGGATGTCTCTGGTGGGTATATCGTCGTTATCGTTTGGCATATGGGCTTTGTACGGCGATTTATTGTGCAGGCTATGCAGGACTTCGATTCATTATTGAATGTTTCCGCGATGACCCCAGAGGGGAAACCTATTGGGGATTAACATTCAGTCAGTTGATTTCGCTAGAGCTTTTGGCTGTGGCAATGGTTCTTTTAATTACGATTTGGAGGAGAAAAGACGATGGAACAGTCTGCAGTTGATACATTGCTTGCGTGGCAATCGGCCGCAAGATTAAATTATACAGCAGAAAAATTACGTAAGCGTGGTTTTGACGTTGAAGTGTGTGCGACTCGTGAAATTGCGCGCGAGCGACTTTTAACTTTTGCAGAAACGGCTCATACGATCGGCTTTGGTGGTTCATTGTCTGTCGCTTGCTTGAATCTGACGCATACATTACGTGATACCGGAAAAGAAATTCTGAATCATGGATTCCCAAATCTGACGCCTGAAGAGCGCGATGATATCCGTCGTCGCCAGTTGTCCTGTGATTTGTTTCTCTCATCGGTAAATGCAATGACAGATGAAGGTGTCATTGTGAATGTTGATGGCGTTGGGAATCGTGTTGCTGCGATGATTTATGGTCCCCGGCAGATTGTCTTAGTTGTGGGGAGGAATAAACTTGTTAAAGGCGATGAGGCTGACGCATTAAAACGGATTGCAGAAACTGCTGCACCTGTGAATGCCTATCGCCTTGGATGTAAAACGCCGTGTGCGGTAACGGGGCGATGCGCTTCTTGTGCTGGCGTGAATGAAGGAAGTATTTGTCGTGTTACTACGATTATCCATCAACGTCCTCTCTATTCCAATGTCACAATTCTACTTGTTGATGAAGATTTAGGACTTTAATCCAATAAAGGGTTATGACGTAATGAAATTGAATACGTTTGGTATCGTTTCGCTTGGATGTTCTAAAAATCTTGCAGACAGTGAGGTGATGTTTGGGGCCTTATTGAAGGCTGGCTATCAGGTATCACCGATTCCTGAAAATGCAGATGTAATGATTATCAATACATGTGGATTTATTGAATCGGCTCGCGCAGAGGGCGCAGAAGAAATCCTTTCAGCTTGCGAGCGGAAGGTTTCGGGAGGCTGTAAAGCGGTTGTTGTAACGGGGTGTATGCCACAGCGTTATCGTGAACAAATGCTTGAGGCCTTTCCTGACGTGGATGCTTTTTTAGGGGTGGATCAATTGGACTTGCTTCCGGAGACGTTTAAAGAATTGGAAAAACGTTCCAAAAAGGAGAAGCAGGCGCTGCCTGTTACGATTGCTTCAGGATTGCCGACGCGAACGTTTAATAAACCCATTCCTGCGTTACGTTTGACTGGCCCAGTCTTTGCTTATGTTAAAATCGCAGAGGGATGCAACCATGCCTGTGCTTTTTGTGCGATTCCACAATTCCGAGGACACTTAAGAAGCCGTCAAGCGACTGATATTGTTGCAGAAGTGACAGAATTATTGCGAACCGGCACGCGTGAAATAAATCTGGTGGCCCAAGATGTCACGGCTTATGGAAAAGATTTACGGGATGGCACCTCTTTGGCTTCACTCCTAAAGCAGTTGGATGATTTGGATGGTGACTTCTGGATTCGTTTCCTCTATGGATTTCATAACCATGTTACTGATGAATTGCTTGAGGTAATGGCTACGGCCAAACATATCGTGCCGTATTTTGATTTACCGATTCAACATTGTTCCCCAAATGTGTTGCGAGGTATGCGTCGTGCGGATACAATTGCAGCGATTGGTTCGTTCCCGGAGCGGTTACGTTCTGCAGTTCCTGGAGCAGTCCTCCGAACGACCTGTATGGTGGGTTTCCCCGGAGAAACAGAAGCGGACTTTGAGCAATTGATGGCTTATATTGAACGTGTCCAGTTTGATCATTTAGGAACATTTATCTTTTGCCCGGAAGAGGGGACCCATGCTGCGACATTGGACGATTTGCCGGATGAAAAAACTGCACAACGCCGTTATCGTGCATTAATGACACTTCAAAAACGGATTGCACGGGAGAATAATCGGAAACGTGTTGGGACGGAACATCGTGCGTTGGTGGTTGATTTTGACGATAAGGATGGTGCATACGTCCGTTTGCCGCATCAAGCACCTGAAGTGGATGGGGTAACGCATATTGCACGAGTCCCGGAAACCGTTCAGCCTGGAGAGTTTGTTCCCGTACGAATCACTGGCGCGCGCGGTTATGATTTAACGGCGAAGTTGATTTAATGTGATAGTACGTTGTCACGACAACGCTGCGAGGAGGACGTTCGTTTGATAGATCGTCTTTTGTTTGAACGGGAGTATTGGGCTGCGCATCCGACAACTGTACTTGCCGGGGTTGATGAGGCAGGGCGAGGATGTCTTGCCGGTCCTGTTGTCGCAGGAGCCGTGGAAATCGCAGAAGATGCTATTGTGGACTTGTCAAAAAATGAACTGATTGCCGTAACAGATTCAAAGCAGTTGACAGAAAAGAAGCGTGAGGCGTTGTGGGAGATTCTAACGCATCACCCTAAAATCCGATACGGAGTCGGCATCGCCTCTGTTCAGGAAATCGATACAATCAATATCTTAAATGCGACACATTTAGCGATGCGTCGCGCATTAGAAGCGTTGCCAACATTGCCAACTTTCGCCTTTGTTGATGGATTACCGGTAAAAGGACTGCCAATTCCTCATCAGGCGATTGTAAAAGGAGATGCACGGAGCCTATTGGTTGCATGTGCATCCATTATTGCGAAAGTTTCACGAGACCATATTTGTCTTGAGTTAGAGAAACGTTATCCACAATATGGATTTGCGAAGCACAAGGCGTATGGCACAAAGTTCCATCTGAATGCATTACATCAATTTGGTCCTTGCCCAGAACATCGCCGTTCTTTTGCGCCTGTGGCAGTCTTCCAAGATGAGTTTAATTTCGGCGACTGAATGTCGTTCTTCTGGATATTAGTCGCTTAATGTTTCTTCGTCAGCCGTAATTGCTGTCGCTTTTGCATTAAAATGAGCTGAGAGGATCTTTTGGATAATAGGCCCCGCGTCCTTACCACCACCAGAGCCATTATCTAACATCACGCATACCACAATTTCAGGTTTCGCAGCAGGCGCAAACGCCGTACACCACACATGTTTCCGCCGTACTCCGCGATCCATATATTCTGCGGTTCCTGTTTTTCCCGCGACATCAATGCCATCAACCTGCATTGTTTGACCTGTTCCTGAGCGGACGGTCATTCGCATACCTTCAATGACGGAATCCAAGGTGGGTTTATGCCATGGTAATGTGCCAGTAGCCTCTCCTTGAGGGGCGCCATCCGCAACCAAACGCGGGCGAAAACGTTTACCACGCATAGCGATTGCGGCAGTTGCATTAGCGACTTGAAGGGGAGTGGCAGTAATTGCTCCCTGTCCGATAGCACATTGTGCAGTATCAACAGGGTTCCACTTGGTTTTATAACGGCGTTGTTTCCATTCAGGTGTAGGAATAAAACCATCGGCTTCTGCGGGCAGATCAATGCCTGTGAGTTCTCCGAAGCCAACTTGATGCGCGATTGTTGTAATGGCTTGAATGCCAATGGCAACACCCATAGTACAAAAGTAGGGATTACATGAACGCATAATGGCTTGCCGAAGATCGAGTTCGCCATGGCCATAACGTTGAGCGCAGCGCAGACGACAGTTAAAGTCTGTATAAACCCCGGTGCACTCAAGTAACGTGTCGGGATTGTAGTGGGCAAATTCCTGTGCGGCAATCGCTACAAATGGCTTGAATACAGAGCCCGGCGCATACTGAGCCTGAATGGCCCGATTGATAAAGGGAAGCCCCGGAGCAGCATTGAGTCGGGCGAGCGTTGCTCCGGCTTTAGGCGGAATCATTGCGTTGAGGTCATATCCCGGAGTTGATGCTAAGACAAGGATGTCGCCATTACGGGGATCTAACGCCACGGCGGCTCCAGGGCGTCCGGCTAATGCATTTTCGGCTACACGTTGAAGACGGATATCAAGGGTTGTGGTCAGGTCTTTTCCGGGAATCGCCTCTTCACAAACCCAGCGTTCACGCGTATCACCACGGGAATCGACGCGAAGGTTCTCTTCGCCGCTCTTTCCTGCAAGAATATGATCGTATTGTGCCTCCAAGCCTGCACGTCCACGCAATTCCGGCAGACGATAGTTCCATTTACGACCACTCGTGGTGTAGTTGGAAAGATCCTTTCCCGGTGCACCGACATAGCCAATCGCATGGGCAGCTAATGAGCCATTGGGATAAATACGCCTCGGTCTGGCGAGTACTGCTACGCCGGGTAGATCTTCTGACCATTCGGATAAGTAGGCAATCGTGCGGTAGTCCACATCTTGCCAAATGACCAATGGCATCGGGAGGCTTGTCCGGATATGGTGTGCCACTTGTTTTTGTGAGATTGTGCGCGGTAAACCCAGACGTTGGGCGAGCTGGTCAATGACACTATCAGCGGCGATGGTGGTATACCGGCCTGCAGACCGCAATTCTTCACAATAAAGTACAACAGAGTAGGCGGGGCGATTGTCGGCGAGCACTTCACCATTTCTGTCAAAAATGCGACCGCGCAAGCCCGGTATTTCAACATAGCGGAAACTTTGAGCCGATTGCGCTGCTCCATAACGTGGACTATCCAGAACCTGAACATTCCATAGACGCCACAAGAGAATTGAAAAACCAATGACAAACAAAACGGCGAGTAAGAGAAAGCGCCATACGTGAATAAGTTCTTGAGGTGAAAAGTTCTCAATTTTCATCATCGCGCAATTCTTCTGTTTTGGGAACGAAAATATGGAACTCCATCCGTTGAGCAAGTGCGAAGATTGCACTACTGCCAAGTGCACCAAGCGCAGGGATTAAAATAATCTCACTGAGTGATGGCGAAAGAAAAGCGGCCGTAGGAATGGTTGGTGTGAGTGCGGTATAAATCCAGAGCCAAACACGGAGCAGTGGCAACAAGATGACACCGCAGAGAAGACCATGGTAGGGCGATGGACGGATGGGCAGGAATTCCCGATATGTGCGAACGAACCACCAAATGAGTAGAAAGAAGGTGATACAGCTTCCTGTTGGAATCAGCCAAATCGTTTCGCAAAGAAATGCAAAACAAATTGCGACCCCAAGGGCTTGCTTTATCGGGCGGGTAAAAATCCAATAAATTGCCCAGGAGGGGAGAAGGAGAAGTTGAAAGACGGGACGTTCCGGCAAGTAGGTTTTGCTGAGTGCCGCAAGCAGAGTAGGGAATGTAATCAACCAAACCCAACACCAAAAGCGTTCAGCGTTCATTGAACGGATGCTCCTTGTCCTTAGACGTTGGACGTGTTAAGACAAATACTGTCCGGAGTAAGGTCGGGTCTACAGCAGGTTCAACCAGAATTTCTGCTAATAGGTTGGCTGATGAAATCTCGCGCTCAAGAATGGTCCCAACTTTGATGCCGCGCGCAAAGAGTCCACCGCTACCTTCCGTATAAAGCACATCTCCCGGCGTTACAGGCGCATTCCGTGAAACGAATCGCATGACGAATGGCTGAATCGTATAAAGCAGTGGCTCATCGGCTGATCTACCGAAGTCGTGTCCTTGTGCTCCTTGAACGACACCCTTGACGCCTCCGGGCACTTCTACAGCCACGTGACATCCCGGGTCTGACAGTAGGATGACTTCACTGGTGTGTGTGGTAACAGAATCTGCGATGCGACCAACTAATCCCTCGGGGACTACAACAATGTCACCCTTGGCAACGCCATTGACACTTCCCACGGCTAATTGCAAGCGTGGCCAGACGCCTAATCCGCCACCATGTGACCAGACGGGGGCTGCAATCACATTGAAGAGTTGGCGGTTCTTCCAATCAAGTGCTTTTCGTAATGCAACATTCTCCTGAGCGATAGCCTCGCTCTCTTGAAGCATAATACGTAAGCGATCGATTTCAATTGAGAAATTGTCACGGGTTGGACCATCACACAAACCACGCCAAGCCGCCACAAGGCGTGATGAGGTTTGACTTTTCATCCACGTTGAAATACGTTGAAACGGATAGATGGCCTCATTGCAAATCGCACGCATAGTGGTGTTGCATAAGAGGAAAAGCAGAATCGCACAGAAACCTAAAATATAGAATACTGTTCGATTACGCATACGCATCCTTCCGCAGGGATATTCCTGCAGGACTGTTGGCTATGAGAGTAAAGATGACTTACCAGAGAGGAAATCTCTTAGCGAATCGTGTAAGATCAATCCACTTGAACGGTGTGAGCCTTATAGAAGTCCAATTCATCCAACACGCGTCCGGTACCATTTGCTACACCGGAAAGTGGGTCATCAGCCACGGTAACAGGAAGGCCTGTTTGTGCGGCGATGAGGCTGTCTAAACCGCGCAGTAAAGCGGTTCCACCAGAGAGCACAATGCCACGGTCAACGAGGTCACTGGCCAATTCAGGCTTTGCCTCGTTCAAAATCATACGGACAGCATCCACAATGGCGGTCACGGGGTCTTTCAGCGCTTCACGGAATTCTTCAGACCCCACGA
>JAFTHG010000211.1 GCA_017457555.1 Kiritimatiellia bacterium
CCTCGAGCTCCTCATGGCTACTAATCAAATTGTCATAAAAACTATCCTGCCACAAACGAGGTCCGATATCCACACACTTTCTCGCCGCTTTCATTTGATGATAAAGATGGGTGGTATAGCTCTTAAACTGCCCGATAATACGAGAAAGTTTCCCGCCTTCCCCCCTGCGCGGTGGCAAGGGGCCTACGATATTGTCGTGCGTGGGGGACACGAGGTCCCTGCGCGGTGGCAGGGGGCCTACGATATTGTCGTGGGAGTGGGCCGCTGTGCCCACTCTACACACAGCATGAAAATGGTTCGGCATCACTACAAAGGCATCGCATTTCAATTCAGGCGTATGCTCTGACTGCGTGATCCATGCCGATTTAACAGCCTCACCCAACGCATTCAGCACACACGCCTTATCCACAATCGCTCCGAGCGCACTTTTATTGTGCGCCACCTGAAAGGTAATAAAAAACCACCCCTTATCGTAATTGATATCAGGACTCCGAAGCGACATGAGAATTAAGGAATAAATTCACTTAAACTTTTATCTGCCTTCATCGCATTGTAAAGCTCTAATGAAACGGGATGTTCTTTACGACTTGATTTAATTTCAATTAAATCCGATTCATTCCACTTGTATTTCTCAACAAAAAGCACTAGCAGTTTAAATCCCTTCTCGCTTCTAATTGGGCGTAAAATGATAGGCGAAGCAAATCTTTCTTGATCTTTTCGTGCTGGTGAAAATTCTTTACCATACTTCTGAAGAATCGGCATACCTAACGCTGGGCGAACTGCTGGTTTATCACATTCGTTGCGTCCGATTTCATGGTCACGCCATGCAAAACTACGCGTATCTTGTCCATATTCCATCCCAGGCCCCGTATTACGACTATTAGATGGTCCCACTGAGCGCCAGCCTTTGAGCCAACCCATCGCCTTTTGAATACATTTATCAACATCTACAAAAGAATCAATGTATTCCTTAATCTCAATCGTATCCGGCGTCTTAAAATGTGACAATGCCTCCTTAAGGGACATCGGAGACTTATCATTAGAAAATGCAAGCGCACCATAGCATCGACGCGTACGCATACCCAACGAACCTAAATGACCAAACACTGTAATTAAGGCCTCTAAGCTTCCTTTGGGGGCAAGACTCCCATTCCACCAAATATGAAGTGTAAAAGCATTGTGCGCAGGAGTAAAATATCCTTTTGGATTCTTGTTTAATGGAAAAAGAAAATAATCATTTTTCTCTTTTATCAATGGCGTTAATTTGAGCGCTTCAATTCTTACAACTAACGCACTTCGGGCACCTTTCTCGCCATGGACCGAACCAAACAGTTCAGCCTCTTGTATTTTTACATCACGATCATCCGATTTAAATCCGCCCAATACACGAAACCACCAACGCAAAACACCACGAATTTCAGGAACACGAAGTTCGGCTTTCGTTTGGTCTGCACCTGTGATAAACATGTCCGAGAGAATATCAAAGTCGTATGAACCAATTTTTGTCATCATTTTTCACCTCCCTGCACTGCATCCCTAATTGCCTTTTGCGCATCACCAGAAAAGCCCCTTACGCCACTACGAATTTTCTTGTAGACATCGTTAAAGTCCGTCCTAAATAAGCGCGCCACCACATCACGTTTGGCTTGATCTTTCTTGTTAAAGTTCTTAACGAGATCATCCTTCAAAATGCCGTCACGATTCTTGAGCGCATTCCACCTATTTCGGATTTTATCCTCTTCGGATTCTTGTGGCATCTTCTTCGCAAGCTTGTTCAGACCATCAATAATCTGTTGAGTATCAATGCCTTTCGCTTTTTCCTTTAAGCAACGATAACATTCCACTTGCTCTACCGTAAGCAGTTCCCCTGCAGATTGTTCAAGGATTGCGACCTCTTCCAACAATTCTTTTTCACGTTGTTGTTTATCCGCGATTTCTTGTTGTCGCTTTTCGTCTTCTAAATACTTCTCTGTATTATCCTCAAACCAACCGTATCCAGCAGCAGTCTTAGCACCGATACCATGCACATTAATTGCTTCTACGAGCCATTTTTTCGCAGAAAGCATATCTTCCTCTGAACACATTCTTAAGGGAATAAGTTGAAACTGGAATTGGGCGCCCTTCTCTACCGTAGGAAAGAAATTCGGAATTGGATTTTCTGTATCCGTTGGCTCTTTCAGATTCCCTTGATAGTACTTTGGATGATGACAGTTGACAATATCTATAACAAGCGGTGCCTTACCCACGGGTTCTGCGGCCATGAAACAGATAGAGCCACTACAGTCCTTTATTTCTGGCTCAATTTCCTTTAAATAATCATCTAAATAGAGGCGGTTAGAAGGATTCTTTTTAGGTTTTGCATCTCCTGTAGGATAACCAAAGACATCGGCAATCTTCTTGGCAATCTCAAGTTTCTTGTCTTCATCTTCTTCAGCCTTCCATTCACACCAGGCTGCGTGACGAGCAAGCCCTTTCACTGCACTGCCAGGAATGTAGGGATAACCAAAATGACGATGTAAACAAAGCCCCGCATTTTCAAGAATACCACCAGCTTGATTCACAATCAAACGACTTTTCAGTGTCGCTACGATTGTAACCGACTCCGTATCGTTTTGCTTTGGGATTGTAAACAGGGTTGTTTCTTTTACATGTTGTGGCACATACTTATTCGCACATGTTACAACAGCACTAATTTCTGTAGCCTTTGTTTTATCGCCAATTTCTAAATACTTCGTCAAGCGCAAAGAGGGCGATTCGCAATTTTCGCGAACCCCTAATCGTAATAAATCGTCAAGAATCGTGACCTTACTCATATTCACTCCTCCTTCTTAGCGAAACGGCGGAGATAAGCGAGATAGGCCATACATTCAGATGTGGTTAATCGAAGAGTTTCTGCATCGCTTGACGCTAATTTTGAAAACCATTCACCCACATCTTTAGTAGTTTCAACGGAAGCAAATTCCGTCTTTTTAAAATGATCTAAAATTGCTTCAAAGGTTTTAAAATACCCTTCACCTTTTTCAATGGCAAATGCAATTGCTCCAAGGAGGCCATTTTCAATAATCATAGCTGGCACCTTTTTGACGGCTTCTCCGCCTTCTTTCCCTTGAAAAACTGTATCTTGCGCAGCTTCCCATGCATGCTTAGCACGGAGTTGAGCATAATTCTGAAAGACTTCTTTCGTAGATGTTAATGTTGCATTCATCATCCACCCCCTTACTGGATTTCACCCATGGTCACTTGACACCAACCGAGCCCCGTGGTAGCGTTAGCCCCAATCTGAAGCAGATTTCTTTCTTTCTGAATCTTCTCTCGGAGTTGCTGAATAGCCGTTTCGTCACGCGCCATAATTTCACCCACAAAGAGGGCTTCAGAGGGGACATTCTCTTGCGAGAAGAGTGCACCTTGTGCCACTGTTCCTGTTTCATCGTCAATCTTATTGTGATGGGCAATTTCGCAGGCATTCTTCGCAAAGTAAGACAACATCGTATCCGAAAGAATCACTAAACGATCTTGCAATGTGGTTTTCCAAAAAGAAAGGTCACACTTTTCAGTTAATGCCTCAATCACCTCTGCAGGCACATCGGTTTTTCGTGTAATCTTGTACTCTTCAAGAATAAAGGCTTCATTTTTGAAGGAGACCTTTTCCGAGCCAAGCCCTTCCATCTCACCAACATCACCACAAGAAATGCCTAAACGACCAAGTATAAGTGGGCAAGTCGCCCACACAAAGCCACCCTTTGCCGAACGCACAGGGAAGGCGGCAAGACGAGCTTCGCCCACCATTAACTTACCACGCGTGGCCTTCTTCGTGTCATCATTACCCAGCAAATCAATCCCTGTTTCTGTACGAATCCACTTATTCTCTTCATTTTTCGCCAAGAAGAGGTCAGCCAAGACACCCTTAAGCGTGCTACCAGGAATCACAGGCAAATCCGTCGCACGTTCGCGCAAAACAGGCAAGTCAATTGCACCCACAGAAGAACCGCAACCCACATGAAGCGGGGTGCGCGTAAAAAACGAAATCATCATCTTTTTCATAGTGTCATACTCCTTCAATCAACAAATTCAAAATCCGTTTATGGACGTTTCATCATCCTTGTACAAATCAATGGCTTCTGGTTTCAGCAAATACGAGCAAACGCCGATACCAAATCCCTTTTCACCCAGATCAGAAAGACGCTTTAAATGCAACGCTTTCACAAGCTTTTCTGCTTCTTCCACGGTATCACACTTAAAGACATAACAGGAACCCGCTGGCACCGCAAGGAGTGTGGGCTTTTCTTTTTCCACCGAGTCCCACCCTGAAAAGTGAATCGCGCTCCCAATACACGCAGCAATCAATTTAGCGGAGTCAAAGAAGCGGCTTTCCGCTTGCTTACGCTTGCGAAATGCCTCACGCTTTTCACCTGCTTGACGCAACACTTCATTCTGCGGGATCATCACTTTCCCATCAGCATTCAACCAATTGGGCATCCAACCTTTCTCAAAGACGGCAGGTGTAATCAATGACCAGCGCACATAACAGGAGGGCGTTCCTCTTGGAAGCGCTTCCAACTTACCTCGCAACACCTCCGCTTCACAAGCCTTAAAAGCCACAGTGCCGCCTTGACCTCCCATAATCATGGATTGCCCATCTTCAGGCATTGCTTTGCTTGACTGCTCAATTTCACAAAGCATTTGAACACCTTTAGACAATTCCAAATATTCAGCTTGATAACGTCCTGAATATGCGTTATCTGTACGCTTTGACGCACCCGAATCTCGGTCTAACGTAATCCCATTACGCGGAGCACGCTCAAAGAGTTTTTCAGACTTGGGTTCATCTACCTCTTTTTTAGGCTTACCTTGTCCGACTTGATTTGTTAAATAACGTTTATACTCCTCAAGGGAGATCCACTCCGGATACTTTTTCTTCCCTTCGCAACGATCTAGGAATGCATGCGTTAAAGGTTCAGGCAGATTACTCTTTCCGTCTGTATCTACTGGCATTTGATAGAGCTTCATATCCCAATCAAGCGGACGAGGAAGATAGATTTCATTACCCTTGTAAGGAAAAGGCCCCATCACTTTCAAATCGGTCACAGAACCATACCATTCCTCTTCCGATACATTCATGTCACGAATCAATTCATGCATGACGGCACTGTGTAAGATATCCGGGCGAGGCCAATTTGCTCCATGGCCAATGGCTCGATAACCTTTTCCTTCATCTTCTTTACGCACATCCATCGGACGTGCATCGCGGAAGAAGAGTAAATCTCGTGGCATTAAGGTATACGTTTTTGCATTACTCATTAGTCATCCTCCCCTTCACGCGGACGATTAATAAATGTTTCCATCATAAAGAGATTCAAGAAGTCCTCGGGTTTTGCGGATACTTCTTCTGTATCCTTACAACACTCCTTCAAATAGGCCACCACATTCTTGCGTGTCAAACGCTCCCGCTTGTGCTCATCGCGCATATCCTTCGTCTGCTCAACTGCATGGTCATACTCAGCCATTACGATGGCTTGCATCTGTTCATCAAGCTCGCCATTCAAGGCATAGGGTTGAAGTAATGCTGCCAATTTATAGGGAAACCGCCCAATGTTAATTTGCTTCTCTTTGTTTAATGCGGACAGCGTTGAGAGTTCACCATACAAATCAAGTGCTTTTGACCCCCATTTGCAGCCCCACTCTAGAATTTCACCTGAGCGTTTGTAAATGGAGATTGCTAACGCATTACGACCATAGGTCTTCTTAGCGCGGGACTCTGCGTCATGCGCAGCATGCACCAAATCTTGCAATGGCACCGAACTGTGTCCAATTGCAATACCAGCCGAAGCGGTATTACCTACATCATCTTTAAAACGCTTGCGTAACTTCTTTGCCACCTCAATCGCACTGTCGCCTTTTACGACAGCCAAAACATCATCGCCACCAGCGTAAATTAAAAGACCGTCAGCAGGGATATCCTTGCTTACAGATCTGGCAAATGCCCCCAATTTCTCACTGAAATTACGATGCTCATCAATATTCTTGAAATTGCTGAGTTTTTCACCCATCCGGTCACCATCCATGGCAATCACCGCAAGATAAATACCTTTTTTATCTTTGTTCGGCTTCAAGGATTCCGGGATCTTGAATCGTTCAGCCTCCTGTTCTGCCTTAAAGCGTTTAATTAAATTCATCGCCCCACGACCGTCTAAGATAGCGACTTCTTTACCCGAGAGAATATCCTTCTGTTGGCCATACGCCTCTTCTTGCCATTGCTCAAACTCACGTGTATTACGGCGCATCGCCATCAATTTACCAATCGCCTTATAATCCTTGCCCATATTCCCCGTCGGGGTTTCAAGCACTGCCCAGGTGATTTGTAAGAATTGATTAATTTGTGCCAAAAATTGCACAGGATTATTTACTTTGCCAGGATGGTCTCTGTTATACCGCTCATACGATTCCGTCGCTGCATTTACCAAAGCTCTGCGTGCGGCTTCTTCACATGCCTCCGCAATTTCTTCTCCTTCTCCTTTTGGCACAAACACCAAAAAACGATTCGGAATACCGTAAAGCTCCTCATTCCCCTCAGGACTTGGGAAAACCAAGTTCGTTTTATAACTTGGTACAACCCTAATCGCTTCGGCTGTCACTTCTGAAAGAATTGCAGACCCCACAGCGAGGTCGCCCACAGTTTCCGCTTGTGCGATAAAACTCTGTACGGGGCCAAGTTGAAAGAGTAAAAGGGATTTCTTCTCTTGATGATCATCACTCATTTAGGCAACCTCCTTGCCATCTATCCATGAAATTCTGAGCAAATGCCACGAGGCAATTTGTTCTGCTGCCACTTCTTCTCCAATTTTAGGACGAACGTTTTCCTTGTAATTGGGTGAAAGAATGTAGCATTCCGTAAAAATAGCACCATTTAACGTCGGCAGCCCCGCCTCCGTCAATGCGACCGCAGGACGGTCTTCTCCCGGTTTTACACACACGCCGAGCATCTCTTCTGCCACAGCGCGCGTATTTTCATGCCCCCAGAAGGAATGGATCTGCGCTTGCCGGCACAACACCTTAAACACTTCCAAATCACATACCTCAATCTTCACCTCACGGCGAATCAGGGACAATGGGAACGAATTCCCGATCAAAATCTGCTGCTGTACCATCCTTCTCCTACTCATTTCTGATGCCACCACGATATCACATCCCTTTCACACAATCCTGAAAACGGATATCCGCAGACATCTACTCCTCAATCTCAAAGGTTACGCATGATAAATCTGGCGCACGTTTATTTCCTTTCGGCAAAAGAGCTTCTGGGATACCTTTCTGACGACACGCACTCTTAATTTTTGTCAAATCATCAACTGATGTTTTAGTCGTAAATTTTCCATTCTCATCCGCGCCAAAGGCTTCCTGAAACAGAGACAACTCCGTCTTAAAATCTGCATCCCTATATTTCGTTTTGATTTCTTTTACAGCTTTATACAACACCTCTGTTTTATACGAAACGCCTCGCATCACACAAAGCAATGTGAAGAATTCCGGAGCCGTAAGCTTAATCTCCGCCCCATCCAACCACACTTCGCCTGTTTTGAGGTTCATCTTCAAGACAGGCTTCCGGTTAATCTTCTCCTGTACGCGCTCACAGAGTGCTCTGAAAGAAACGACCTGCTCCTTCAACGTCTTTTCATAAAGCGGTCGCACACGGATGTAAGGCACATTGAACAGATTAATTTCCGCTTTGTCATCCGTTACGGTAAATGTCTGCTTTGTCTCACGGTTAAACCCATTCCGCGCCTTCCACACCTTCCCATCCTTCTGTGGGAAGAAGAAAGGCGGGTTTAATGGAGTGTCAAAGGGCGGATTCACAAGGATATGATACACCTTATCTCCACCACGCCCTAAAAGAGACATACACTGGAGTGCCAAAGCCCCCATCGTCTTGCGGCCACCGGCAATTGAAAGCAAAATCTCCGTTGAAGGCTCATCATACTTTCGCAACTCCTCCAACATCTTATCTGCGGCCGCCAAATTATCTTCCGCCGTGGTGAGATCCTCTAAATGATTCGCCTCCGTATTCGCAAAGATCTTCCAAGAAGCCTCCCCCAACACAAGTTTACCCGTGATTGGAATCTTCTTCTGCTTCAACGTGCGCTTAAACGTTTCCCAAATCCCCTTCTCCAATACATCAGCGACAAACGTTGCTTTACCCTTTGTGGTTGTCCAAATCTCAATCTTATCCGGCACCACGCGTTCATTTACCGCCAACGCCCAAATCGTCTCCGTCAAAATCGCAGGGGAAGTCCCCAATACACTAATTAAGACAGTTTTACAATTCTCTAATGCCATACACCATATCTCCCTGTCATACCCTGCACGGCTGACATACTGTTATTCTAACACGTCCCCTTTCACCCTGTCTACAGAATTCACCTGATTTTAAAAGAAATTGTGCTCCCCGACACAATGCCACCACAGCTCCCACCTGCAAAGGTGGAAGCCAACTCAAAAACCTTTCGGCTGTCGGTTCACTGGAACCCCCGTCGTTGTTGGTCTTCTCGTGGGCACCCTCCCCCCGCGGAGGGTGTCTCAAATGCCTTTCG
>JAFTHG010000212.1 GCA_017457555.1 Kiritimatiellia bacterium
CCCCTGCCAAGCATGTGGTGGCTAAGCCACAGTGGCGCATGCGCTCGCAAGGCTCGCTTTGAGTGGCGCGTGGCAAGTACAGGACTGCCAGTATGGGTGACCGCAAAAACGCAAAGGGGTGCGGTGCTCACTCCGTCCGAGACAGATTGACACCGCCCCTACCAAGCATGCAGGCGGCTAAGCCGCAGGACTGCCAGTGTGAACAAAAAGAAATGCAGTCAATCTGTCTCGGACGGAGTGAGCTGCATTTCCATTTGCGTCTTTGCAGTGAAAATAGGTGGCTGCGCCACAGTTGTGTCCAGAGTCAGCTCAAATGGTATCACCCAGTCCTACGCTTCCCCGTCCACATCCTTTTCAGAAGCGCCTCAATACAGCCGCCATTCCATTTTTCAAAGGAGGGGCGTGTAAAAAGACTTGCCTTTTGAAAGCAGATGTGTTATTTTACTATGACTTTTTAACCGCATCAGAGATTCGGAGGTTTTAATATGGGAACAGGACGTACCCTCAATAAGAAGCCGGCGACACGCCCGGTCAAGTCCGCCGGCGAACGCCGCCGTCGTGATGCCGTTCAGCGTAAGCGTTTGGTCGCTCTTGGCATGGATGAAGCTGTTGTTGCAAAGCTCAATGCCGTTCAGATCCGCGACTATCTTCGCACGCCTGCAAAGACCAAGGCCGCTTTCGCAAACTAATTGCGGCACCGGGAACGGTTCAGCATAAGCACATCCGCAGCGCGGGTGTGCTTTGCTTTATCCGGAAATCCCCCTTTACACACCACCCTCGCATCCGTTTCAAAAGGGATTCCTTTCTATGCGCGATTTCCTCACACGTTTAGCGGCCCGGAGAAAGTTTGGTATTCGCCCCAGTCTTGAAACCATGCAGCGTCTCTGTCAGGCGTTGGGTCATCCGGAGCGCGACTTTGCCGTAATTCATATCGCCGGAACAAATGGAAAAGGCAGCGTGGCCGCGATTTGCGAAGCGGCACTTCGCACGATGGGACTGCCGGTGGCGCGCTACACTTCGCCCCATCTCATCCGTGTCAATGAACGCTTTCTCATTCAGGGCGAACCCGTTTCTGACGTTGCTCTGGAACAGGCGTTGGATGAAGTGGATCGCATTTGCGCCGCACATCACTTGGAGCCCACCTTTTTTGAAGCACTTACCGCCTGTGCATGGTTGCTCTTCCGGGAGGCGGGATGCAAAATTGTCGTGTGCGAAACTGGCATGGGCGGACGGTGGGATGCCACCAACGTGATTGAAGCTCCGCTGGTTTCCGTGATTACACGTGTGGCATTGGATCACTGTGCGGTTTTAGGGGATACGATTGAGGCTATTGCAGCGGAGAAAGCCGGCATTATCAAGCCAGGACGTCCTGTGGTGATGGGCCAGATGCACCCCAGCGCCCGCCGTGTGATTGAACGTATCGCAGCCGAGCAGCATGCCCCCTTGCACAGTGCAGAAGAGAGCATCCGTGTCACCGTGTCGCGCCGAACGATTCATGGGCAGACGCTTCAGTGCTCCTCGCCCTCCTGCGATTATCCGGCGGCCCTCACACGTTTGGCCGGCAGTTATCAGGCAATCAATGCCGCAACAGCCCTCTGTGCGCTGGAACGTCTGGGCGAGCAAGGCTTGCCCATTCCCCCAAAGGCCTTCGCAGAGGCCTTACGCACGGTCGAATGGCAAGGCCGCTGTCAGCTGCTTTCCGCCGATCCCCCAACCTTTCTGGATGGCGGTCACAATCCTGATGCGCTGAAAGCACTCTGTGAAGCACTGAAATCGATGCACATCCGCCGTCGCGTAGCCCTCGTGTGTGGCTTTTGCGGCGATAAAGCTGTGGTGGATGCGCTTCGTGAAATCGCTCCCCTCTGCGCTGCGGCATGGACGGTCCCGATTGCCAATGACCGCTCTCTGACCGCCGAAGCGACTGCCGAAGCAGCGCAACAAGCCGGCATTCGCCAGGTGATCCCGATGGCAAGTGTTACCGAAGCAATTGAAGCGGCAACCACATGGGCGCAGGATAATCAGGGTGCCGTGCTTATCTGCGGATCACTCTTTCTGGTTGGTGAAGTCTTGGCACTCCAAGGCGATGGCGAAATGTTAGACCCCGGAGAATCGCATCGTGCGTATTGATCCACCGGTTGATACAGATATCCGCTGGCTCTATGAAGATGCGCGGATGCTGGTAATTGACAAACCGGCCGATTTGCCGGTGCACAGCAGCGGCAGTTATGTCACCCACACACTGGATTACCTCCTAAAACAGTATCGTCCGGGGTGCTCCATCCACCTGATTTCACGTCTGGACCGCGAAACCAGCGGTCTGGTGCTCATTGCCAAAGATCCGCAAATGGCGGCAATCCTCGGCAAAGCTCCCAAACGGAAAATCTATCATGTTCTGGTGCATGGGCGCTTTCCCGAAGGCCGCTGGTGTGCCTCTGGCTCAATTCAGCGGTGTAATGAACCGCCTGTCTACTCAATGCGGCGCTTAGTGGGCGCACGTTTGACCACTCACCTACCGCCCTTGCCGGAAGATCGCGGCGCCGCCACATGGTTTGAACGCCTCAATGACGGCCCTTGGCCGAACACCACCCTCTTGCGAGCTGAACTCGTCACAGGGCGCACCCACCAGATTCGCGCCTCGCTCTGTTCGTTAGGCTGGCCGGTGGTGGGCGACAAAATCTACGGAGGCGATCCAACGTGCTTTCTTCGCTTTCGTGAAGACGGTCTGACGTCATCCGACCGGAACCTATTGCGCTTGACCAATCAGGCACTTCGCGCAGTCGAACTGGAGGTCCATGGGCGAACCTTTCATACCGTGCGACCGATGTGGTCTGAACGTGACACATGGAACGTATAACCTTGCTTTCGGAGTTTTATTTCCGACATTCCGTAACCGCACAACTGCACGGTTACGGCACACAGCCGAATTCCAGGCACTCCGCAGCATAACGGCGCCGATCTTCGCGTTCGCGATGACGCGACAACGCCACCTTCCCGGCTTCATTGCGTCCATCCCACAATTTTTTCCAATCGGAAGAATGGCGTAAGACATGGGTCCGCTTGTAAAATCGACTCAAGATTTTACGTTCCTCATCTGCAACACTGCGTTTCATTTGCTCTGTCCTTTCTCTGCTTTGGCTCGGCGAATCGCCGGGTCATGTTCAGCCAAAAACGGCAATCTGCGTTGATTCATACAGGAATCACACCCGGATGCCGCAAGAAACCAGACGCATTTATCTCTCCTCTGTATCCGGTTTCTACGCTTCAAAACGACACCTCCAACAGCATGTTACACAAAAAAAAGACACCCATGTAAAAAAACACGGGTGTCCTTTGTCGCCACTGTTACGGATCTGAAACTCAATCCACCTTGGCAAGGATTTCAATTTCGCAGAGACAGCCCTTCGGGATGTCCTTCACGGCCACGCAAGAACGTGCCGGCTTGGAAATGAAGTACTTGGCATAAACTTCATTAAACGCGGCAAAGTCTGCGATATTTGCCAGGAAGCAGGTCGTCTTGATCACCTTGGTGAAGTCCAACCCGGCGGCTTCCAACAGCGCACCGCAGTTCTTGCAGGACTGTTCAGCCTGAGCTGCGATACCTTCCGGGATGATGCCCGTTGCAGGATCCACAGGGATTTGGCCGGAGGCAAAGAGCATCCCATTGACAATAATCCCCTGCGAATAGGGGCCGATTGCGGCAGGAGCCTTATCGGTTGCAATAACGTTCATAATTATTCCTTTCGAATCTATCCGTTTTTTGAAATCAGTTTTTCAACAATCGTTGCGGCGGCTTCCACGCAGAGCGGACAGGGAGTCTGAGCAGCTGTCTTAATCTCACGGCAGGTCAGCGCGCCCACGGCTTCGGCGAACGCAGCCTTAATCTCTTCAGCATGGTCAGGACAGAGGACCAATGCGCCATGCAAAGCGCCACAGAGTCCGCCCGGTGCACGTCCACCACCGCACGCAGCCATTTCAGCCACCAGTTCAGGCGCGCCACCACAGCCCTCTACCACCGCTTGGGCACAATTGTGACGTTTCGGTACTGCAGTAAAGAGTGCGTGTGCTTCGGTCATAAGGTCTCCCGCTTTTTCAGCAATGCTTCCACGATAGCCACATCTTCCGGCGTATCAACACCGACGCCCTCATCGGCACAACGAATCACACCGATGCGACCTCCCAGCCACAAGGCGCGCAATTGTTCCAGCGATTCGGTTGTTTCCAACGCGCACGGTGGCGTGGTAATCAACGTCTTCAGGAAGTCTCCGCGATAGGCATAGATGCCTAAATGACGCCAATAAAGACCGGAAGCCAAATCCGGATCGCCATCACGACGGCACGGAATCGGCAAACGCGAGAAGTAAATTGCGCTGTCATCTTCACGCAGAATCACCTTTACCACGGTGCGCGCCATCAGCTGTTCCATTGATTGAATGGGACAAGCCGCAGTAGCCATCTCTTCACCGGTGCGAATCATGCGTTCGGCCAGCGCGTCAATCAAATCGGGATCCATCAAGGGTTCGTCTCCCTGAATGTTAATCACGATATCCTCCGGGCCAGCATTGGCCGCCACAGCGACACGATCCGTCCCGGAAGGCAGCTCACTTGCCGTCATGACCACTTCACAATCGGCACCGATTGCATCCCGGATGCGCTCATCATCGGTTGCCACCAGCACACGATCCAACTTCTTTGCACGCTTTGCCGCTTCAACCACCCACAGCACCAAAGGCTTTCCCAAAATGGGCGTTAACGGTTTTCCCGGGAAACGCGAACTTCCCCAACGGGAAGGAATCACTCCGATTACAGCCATAGTCTTGCTCCTTTTCCGATTATTCCGGCTTAGCGGCACGTTCCATCAACATCATTACCGCATCCCCTGCGGTCAAATTGTCATAACACATCCGATAGACCACATCAGCAATCGGCATCTCAACGCCGAGTTCTGTGGCCAGATCATGCAACAACTTGGCATTGTCCACACCTTCGGCCACCATCTGCATAGAGTCCATAATCTCCTGAATGGACTGCCCCTTGCCCAGACGTTCGCCCACAGAGTGGTTACGGCTGTGCGAAGAGGTACACGTCACAATCAAGTCACCCACGCCGGCCAAGCCACTCAGAGTCTGCGGTTTGGCACCCATCGCCAAGCCCAACCGCATCATTTCTGCCAAACCACGTGTGACCAGTGCCGCGCGTGTATTGTCGCCAAATCCAAAGCCGTCGCTCACGCCCACGGCAATGGCAAGCACGTTTTTCACCAGACCGCCCACCTCAACGCCAAGAACATCATCCGTGGTATACACGCGGAAACGCGGTCCATTGAAAAGACGTTGTGCTTCCACTGCCAAGTCATGATCCTCACAGGCGCAGGTTACAGCCGTTGGGATGCGCCGTGCCACCTCTTCTGCATGCGAAGGACCCGAAAGCACCACCACACGAGAGGTCTTCAATACTTCCTGTGCCACTTCACTCATACGACGGTGCGTTTCCGGACAAACCCCTTTGGTCAAACTGATGAAGAGCGTCTTGTCATTCGTCAACGGCGCGATCTGTTCGCACACAGGCTTGTAAAACTTTGACGGCACCGCCAGAACAACGGCATCCACGCCCTCCAGAGCCTCTGCCATCACAGAAGTCCACTGAATACTCGGCTGAAAACGGATTCCAGGCAGATAGCGGGGATTCTCCAAAGTCGTTCGGATTTGCTCAATGTACTCAGCAAAAGGCCCCCAAACCGTCACGCGATGACCATAAGAGTCCAATAATTGTGCGGCTGCGGTTCCCCAGCCACCATCACCAATCACAGCAATCTTCATTTCGCATTCTCCTGTTGTGCGCGCTTTGCATCACGGGCTGCGCGTTGCTTTGCGGTAAAGGCAAAACGATTCTCCGTTCCCTTGCACAGGCGGACAATGTTCTGACGATGTTTGACAATAGCCAAAAGGGCTAAAAGAGTAATGAGAATGGCATACCATAACGGTTTATCAGCGTACAACGGCGACCACATCACGCCACCGACAATACACGCTGCCAGACAACTGGCCAGCGACACATAACGCGATGATACAAAGAAAATTCCCCAACCGGCAAAGCCCAAAAGACCTGCCAGAGGAGCCACACCAAAGAGAAGTCCCAGCGCCGTAGAAACGCCCTTGCCGCCCTTGAACTTGAGATACACGGGAAACATGTGCCCCAACATCGCTGATGTGCCGCACAACACGCGCAGTAAGAGCGTGGTATCTTCCGGGATGTCAGCCACCAGAAGCGCCGGCAGAAAACCGCATAACGTCCCGAAGACACCCTTCACCATGTCCAACACAAAGGCTAAGATGCCATATTTTGCACCGACACAGCGGAAGACATTTGTTGCGCCGATATTCTGACTTCCCATCGTGCGGATATCAATTCCACGAACCTTTCCAATCAGAAGCCCAAAGGGAATTGCTCCTGCAAGATAGGCAATCACCAGTGCCACTAAAGGAAGACCAAAGTCGATCCCCAGTTGCACCAAAGACATTGCTGCATTCTGTTCCATCATCATTCCTTACTGTTTCGCGTTTAAGTGGGCCACTAAGCCTTCCACCGCCAGCGCATAACCGTTTAAACCAAAGCCCTGCAACTGCGCAATGCACACAGGTGCTGTATAGCTGACGTGCCGGAAAGCTTCACGTTTGTGCGTATTGGAAATGTGCAGCTCCACCACAGGCAGTTCCGATGCTGCAATCGCATCGCGCAGAGCCACGGAGGTGTGCGTATAGGCTGCGGGATTGATAACGATGCCATCATAAACGCCACGCGCCTGACCAATGGCCGAAACCAATTCACCCTCAATATCACTTTGAAAGGCATCCAACGTCGCCCCCAGGCGAAGTGCAGTTTCTTTTGCCAGATTCTCCGCATCGGCTAACGTGAAAGATCCGTAAATATCAGGTTCTCGTGTACCTAAAAGGCGGAGATTCGGTCCGTTCAACAACAACAATTTCATAGTTTTCCTCAAAGATAAAAGCGGTCCATCCAATAGGGTAACACCTGCGCTGGCGAGATATTGCGTTCCAAATGAACGGTTAATTGCTCCAACATCGTCAAGTTTTCCAGCAGCCGAGCAAGCGTATATGCGTCTGACCGGGCGCGCAATACCGTTTCCTGTTCCGGGAAATTCAGGTTCAGTGTCTGGCCTTCTGCCACCTTCAAGCGCACGAGGTCCTGCATCCACTGCTCCAACGTCAACACCAAGTCATTGCGCCACGACTTTGTTTTGGCGCCAATTAAAGCCTTTAAGGTATCAGCATCATCTTCAATCGGACGTCCTTTGCGCTCTTCCCGCACGGCTTTCTCGGCTTGATCGGCCATATCATCCAGAATGGTGCAGAGCGTTTCTGCGCGCACCGTATCCAGAAAAGCAGACTTCTCGCGAATGGATGCGAGCAACTCCAGAACTTGTGTACGCCAAGGTTCGATCAACTTCCGTGTGCCACCCACCGCAATCACCTGACAGCGTGACACTATCGTGGGCAACATATCCGTAATGCTATCGGCCAATAACAGGAAAAGTGTGCACGGTGGCGGTTCCTCCAACGTCTTCAAAAAGGCATTTGCCGCTTCGGCCTTCATGCGGTCTGCCGATACAATCACGGGGATTTTCCAACCGCCGGAGAGTGCAGACTGTTGCGCCATTGGCAGAATGCGATTCCGCATCATTTCCACATCGATAATACGGCTCACTTTTTCCGGCTCAAACCACGGCATATCGGGATGCGCCCGTTCTGCAATTGCCGCCGTATCCCCGATCAACTGTTTGCCGATCCAAGTCGCCAGCGCGGTTCCTTCCTGATAGACAGGCCCGACCAAAATATAACCCTGCGCCGGACGCCCCGACTGAAAGGCATTCTGAAGATTTTCACAAATCTGATCAATCCCGGCCATTCGTATCCGTTACCGTTCTGTTGCACACAAACGCAACGCGTTAAAGACAATTCCGGAGGCATAAATCAACACCACCGAAACGGTAACGCACCCGATTGCCATCCGCACATCAACAAAGCCACACGCGCAGTCATAAACCATAGATTGCAGAGGGAACCACGGCCACTGAATCCCCATATTACTATGCCAAAAGGCCATCATCAGGATCACCACCGGTGGTGCAAACAGGCAACTCACCAATGAAAAGAGGAAAGTTGAAGCCGAACTGCGTGAAAAGAGCGATACAAAGGTGCCGATACTGCACCACAAAAAGGCCTGAAGAATCAGGATTCCTGTTGCCAACCAAAAGCCCATCGGCGTTGCAAAGAGTTGGGCATCCACCGGCAACAGCCACCGCACCAGAGCATAACAGCTGATACCCATCCCAAAGAGATAGAGCAGACAGAGACACCATGCTGCGCACACTTTGCCCAACACCCACCACCGAGCTCGCACAGGTGTGGAGAACATCAGGCGCATCATTCCGGTTTCACGGTCTTGCGTAAACCCTCTGGAAGCCGCCACTGCCGCAAGGAATGGCAAACCAAAGGCGGTTGCAAGCCCCCAAAGTGCCGGCAATGTTTCGGCTGTGCCTTCTGCTTTCATAAGGAAGCGCACCAAAAGCACATTCGCACCGGCCAAAGATAAAAAGACGGGGATAATCCCGTGACCGGAACGTAACAACTGGAAAAATTCACGCTTCAATAAGGTGATTAAAATCATGCTTCCGCTTCCTTTGGGGTTCGTGGCGGTTGCAACCGCGCCATTGCCGCATCTGCATCCAGAGCATCTGCGGTAATTTCTGCGTGTTCCATCAAAACAAAGCGCGTACAGCACGCTTTCAACAGAAGCGGATCGTGTCCGCTGATAAAGACGTAAGAGCGCACTGCGACATCACGGATAATGCCGGCCATCGCTTCTCGTTGCACCGCATCAATTCCGGCGAAGGGGTCATCCAACACCAGAAGTACCGGCGCAGCGATAAGTGCTTCTGCCAGTGCTACGCGCCGTTGCAAGCCCAGCGAGAGCTTTGCGATGGGCTCTTTCTGAATAGGCGTCAGCCCACACCGCTTCAACGCCTCGGTCAAACGACGGCGCAATCGGAAGATGCCCACACCGTGAAGCCGTGCGCGAAATGCCAGATAACGCTTCACCGAGAGTTCACCATAGGCAGGCGCAGCCTCCGTCAGATAGCCAACGTAACGGCGATAGCCGATACCATCATCCGACAACAGGCGTTTGGTGCGCCCTCCCATTCCCGTTACGCCCAACGTGATCGTCCCGGATTGTGGCACAAGAGCGGCGGCAATCAGCCCCAATAAGGTGCTCTTACCGACGCCATTACCGCCGACCACACCAATGACCTCGCCGGTTTCAACCCGTAACGAAGCCTCTTTGACACCACGATCAGGGGCATAGAGAAAGGTGACGTTATCCAATTGCAACATAGCGTTGTCCTGTCAGTCGTTCATTCAGCGCAACAAATGGTAACCAGCCGCTTCAAGTGCGGCGTGAATCTCGCCGATCTGCACAAAGTCACGCGTTTCCAACTGCAGGTAGAGTACACACGATGCCAGTGCGGTATCCACCGCCGATGGACCGTAATTGACGCCAATAACATTACCGCCACACTTGGAAATGATTCCCGAAACGGCTGCCAGCTGACCCGGTTTATCGGGCAGCGACAGGCGGATTTCTGCACGGCGGCCACTAGCCTGCAAGCCACGGTAAATCACACGATTGAGGATATTCACATCGATGTTACCACCTGAGAGCAGACAGCACACCTTCTTACCCTGCAATTCCGGCACCTTATCATAAATCATTGCGGCCACCGAAACGGCTCCTGCGCCTTCACAAACCAGCTTGCGTTGCTCAATCAGAAAGAGAATCGCCGCTGCAATTTCATCTTCGGAAACAGTCACAATGCCGTCCACGTACTGATTCACCATCGAATAGGTGCGGTCACCGGGACGTTTCACAGCGATACCATCGGCAAAGGTGTTTACAGAGGCAAGGGTCAGTTTGTCCTGTGCTTCAACCGAACGCTTCATACTCGGCGCTTCAGCCGCTTCAACGCCATAAACCTTGCAATCCGGTTTCAATTGCTTGATGGCATACGCCACACCGGAAATCAAACCACCGCCACCGACAGGAATCATCACGGCCTCCACATCTGGCAACTGTTCCAGAATTTCAAGACCGAGAGTGCCCTGTCCGGCAATCACATCCGGATCATCAAAGGGATGCACAAAGGTCATCCCCTCTTCCTGACAGACCTTGGTCGCATAGGCACTGGCGTCATCATACGTGCCCGGCACCAACCGCACCTCTGCGCCATAACTCTTGGTCGCTTCTACCTTGGCGATTGGTGCAATATCAGGCATACAAATCACGGCTTTTGCACCACGCTGCTGAGCTCCCAGTGCCACACCTTGGGCATGGTTACCGGCGCTACACGCAATCACACCACGCTTCAATTCCTCATCCGAGAGGGTGGAGATCTTGTAAAACGCGCCACGCACTTTGAACGAACCCGTCACTTGAAGGTTTTCTGTCTTCAAGTAGACCTGCGATCGTGTGGATAACTTGGGCGCATAAATCATATCCGTCCGGCGGGCTACGCCTTTCAGAACTTCTGCTGCTGCGCGAATCTTGTCTAAGGTGACCTCTGTCATAGAATGTTCACTTTCCTTAATCCGTTTGAATGGTTAACAAGTCGGGGTCGGTCAAACACGTTTCAGCAGATCGGCTGTAATCCGCGGTGTAACGCCACACCGCAGTGCAACGGCTTTTGCACCACGCATCCCCAGAGCCTTTGCCTGTTCAGGTTCGGCCAAAAGGGTCAGTAATTCTGCTTCCAGTGCCTCCCGATCGGGGGCTTGTAAAATGGCATCATGCGCCAGCAAATCACTCATTACCGGACGGAAGTTCTCCGTGTTGGGACCGACAAGGGTCGCGCAACCGCACAAACAGGGTTCAATCATATTCTGTGCGCCATGTTCGCACAATGATTTTCCGACAAAAGCAACATCGGCCAGACCATAAAGGCCCATTAATTCGCCCGTGGTATCAGCCAGCAACACGGTGTCCTCCGCCATCGGTTCCGGATGCGCTACACGTGAACGGCGCAGACAAGGGAACCCGGCGGCACGGATATTGGCCTCCACCGCATCGGCCTTTTCAAAGTGACGCGGTGCCAGAATCAACCGCAAAGAGGGATCTTTCGCACGAGCCTTTGCATAGACCTGGAGTAAAAAGGCATCTTCTCCCGGCCACGTTGAGCCACCCAGGAGAATTCTGGCATGCGAAGCAAAACCGGAAGCCGTCAGATAATCTCGCAATTCGGTTTCTTTGGCGGTATTCCGACGCGCCACATCAAACTTCATAGAGCCCGTCACCTCTACGCGATTGGCATCACATCCGGCATCGCAAAGGCGCTGTTTATCCAAATCTGACTGAGCATAAATCCGCGTCATCATGTTCAATACCGGGCCGAACCAGCACTTCAACCGACGATAACCCGGCGCACTGCGGTCAGAAATGCGAGCATTTACCAGAAAGACAGGTATCTTGCGTTCGGTTGCCAAACGGATGATATTGGGCCACAATTCGGTTTCGGTGATAATGTATGCCTCCGGCTTAATCGCATCCAGAGCCTTCCGCACACACCGCGGCATATCCAGCGGATTATGAATCAAGATATCCGCATCTTTTACCAGTTTGGTCGCTTGCGTCCATCCGGTGCTGCTCGTCACCGAGAGCACAAAGGCCAAATTGGGGGACTGACGGCGCAATTCTTCCATCAGCTGACCGGCCACCGCCACTTCGCCCACCGACACCGCATGAATCCAGAACCGACGCCGCCCATCAGCCAAACGCGCCAGAATGTCATCCGGATAGAACCCGAAACGATCCGCAAAGCGATTCGCATACCCGCCACGCCGAGCCATACGCCACAAGAACTTGGGCATCATGCAGATGTAAGCAATCGTGAAGAGAAAATTATAGAGAAACCATTTCATCCTAATCGATCCACCAATTGAACACGCATTGCGCCAAACTTTGAACGCAAGGCCGCGGTTAATTTGGGCACTACCGCCCGATTATAGTAAAACCGATCCTGCTTCCGGGCCAACGACAGGATAATCGTATTGCCAACCACTTGCTCCACCGCCAGACGATGCCGCTCTTCCGGACGCATCAGCCGATCCAGAATCGCCGAAACCTCCGCAAGACCATCGCCGCACGTCGCAGACCATGCTTCCACCGTTTGCAGAGCCGAGTCCACAAACTGCGTCAACGGCTTCACTTCATACGCCCCTACGCGCCCAGCCATCCCATAATCCCGCGGCAAATCCGCCGGGTGCAATCGGGAAGAGAGCGGAAAGGTGTCTACAGACGCTTCGCCCTCCGGAAGTGTGACCACCTCCGGCGAGCCTTTGGAAACAAAGTCCTGCAACCTTTTCAAGCAAGCCCTCAGCGAACGGAATCCATCTCCGCACGGATAGCAATCGCAGCTGCCACCGGATCTGCTGCTTCCAGAATGGGACGACCCACCACCAAATGCGTCGAACCATCACGCACTGCGCCTGCCGGTGTCGCCACACGCTTCTGATCACCCACTGCCGCCCCTGCCGGACGCACACCCGGCGTTACGAAAACGACACCGCGACCCTGCGCCGCAGGAATCAGCACTCGGTTCATATTCGCCACTTCCATTGGCGAACACACAATGCCATCTGCGCCATTGCTGATGGCCAGCAAGCCCATAGCTTCCACCTGATCCGCCATTGCACGCTGAATACCCAAATCAGTCAAATCGCTCTGATCCAGCGATGTCAAAGCCGTCACCGCCAAAATCTTCGGAGCCGCCGCACCAAACGATGCCGCAGCATCCGCCGCTGCACGGATCATTGCCTTGCCACCCGTCGAGTGAATCGTCATCAAATCAACGCCCAATGTCGCCCCAGACTTCACCGCACGCTCCACCGTACGCGGGATATCATGCAGTTTCAAGTCCAGAAAGACGCGCTTACCGGCATCTTTGACCAGACGCACCACGTCCGGACCTTCTGCCGAGAAGAGTTCAAGACCAATCTTGTAAAAATCAATCGAATCACCTAAACGCTGAATCACCGCAGCAACTTCTGCCTTTGTTGATACATCCAACGCAACAATCAAATCTGCCATAAGTCAAAAATCCTTTCCTCAACATTGATAGTATACTATAAAAACGCACAAGCGTGAAGACTCTTTCATCCACCCCTGCAAAAAAGACACCCACCCCTGCAAAAAATCCCAGCGTCTTTACCCATGAATACTTCGGGGTTCGGGGCAGCGCCCCGTCGTTTGTCAGGCGAAGAGTCTCCTCCCCACTCCTCATAAATGCTCCGGGGATGCCCCTTGTACTCGCGTAATCAGGTGCATGTCCCAAGCGACTTTGCCAGAAGCACTTCGGGGTTCGGGGCAGCGCTCCGTCGTTTATCAGGCGAAGAGCCGCCTCCCCTCTCCCCATAAATGCTTCGGGGATGCCCCTTGTAC
>JAFTHG010000213.1 GCA_017457555.1 Kiritimatiellia bacterium
ACACTATGATGCCGCACTGGCACTCCTGCTGTCTGCGCAGGAAATGCAACCGATGAATGCGGTGACGTTGTACAATCTCGGGATGTTGTGCAAGCATGAAGCCGTCAATTTGCGCCAGGCAGCATTGGATAATTTCCGCATGGCAGAGCGGTTATTACCGCAAGATTCCACCAAATTGAAGGATGCCAAGAATCAGGTCAGCCGTCTGGATGCCTACCTGACCTCATTAAAACAGTTGCCCGCCATTTCGGGCAATGCCGCATCGTGCAATTCCTTCCTGAAGCAGATGCGCGATGCCCAGAAGCGCAAGAACTTCAAGACCGCAGAAAGTATGGCCCGCAAGGCGACTGATGCCGATCCTTCCAACTATGAAGCCGCATTGGAATTGGCACGGTTGTGCAAGCATAACAAGCGCACCAAAGATGCAATGAAGGCATACGAAACGGCGATTGCGCTCCGTCCGAACAGTGCTGCAGCCCGTATGGAGGCTGCAAAGATTGCCTATGACGCCAAGAAGTATAAGGATGCCGCAGACTATCTGCGTCCGGCACTGGTGGCCAATCCGAAGAGTAGCGACCAAGCCTATTTGATGGGGTGCATCCTTTACGCCCAAAGTCAGAAGATCAATGCCAAGATTTGGTTTGAACGTTATTTGCGTCTGGCCCCCAATGCCTCCGAAACGCATCGTAAATTCGTCAAGCAGTTGCCCGAGGCCTGATCGATGATTGGTATTTCAAAATTGTACATGGGGCAAGCGGAGGCCTCCGATCCCTTGCGTTATGGACGGCGCAGTGCCGATTTGCCCAGTCATCTCCTGCAATTTTCCAAAGACAAAAAGCCCATTGTTGTCTGGAATATTACCCAACGCTGCAACCTGAAGTGCAAACACTGTTACGCCGCCGGCGTAGCCGATGTATCGCAGGAGCTCACCCACGAAGAGGCTCTGCGCGCGATTGATGGCTTTGCCGCATTCGGGTGTCCGGTGCTGCTCTTCTCCGGTGGCGAACCCTTCATCCGTGAAGATATCCTTGATTTGGCAGCCTATGCCCGTCAAAAGGGGCTGCGTGTCGTCTTTTCAACCAATGGCACCTGTATCACAGCACCGATTGCACAACGGATTGCGGAGATTGGTGTCAGTTATGTCGGCATCAGCATTGATGGCGTTCGCGAAACACACGACGCCTTTCGTGGTGTCCCCGGAGCCTATGATCGCTCCCTTGCTGCCATCCGCCTCTGCCGTGAAGCCGGAGTTAAAGTGGGACTGCGCGTCACCCTGACCCGTGCCAACGCCCGGGAAATCCCGGCGATT
This sequence comes from Kiritimatiellia bacterium, assembly GCA_017457555.1. Classification (GTDB taxonomy): domain Bacteria; phylum Verrucomicrobiota; class Kiritimatiellia; order RFP12; family DVOR01; genus Spyradenecus. Next base: position 1,310 of record JAFTHG010000213.1, read on the forward strand.
TTCTCACTCATGCGCGAAGAGCGGATTCCCCGGATTTGCCTTTATCACCTGGTCTATACCGGCCGCGGTGCAGAAATTCAAGCCGATGACCTGACGCATGAAGAGAGCCGCCAGACGGTGGATTGTATCATTGATGAAACGCGTCAATCCTTTGAGATGGGTCATCCTTTGGAAGTGTTGACAGTGGACAATCACTGCGACGCCCCCTACCTCTGGATGCGGATGGTACGTGAAGGCGCGGCCAATACCGATGATGTTCTGCGCTTGCTGCGTATGAATGGTGGCAATTCATCCGGGCATGGGCTCTCCTGCGTGTCGTGGGATGGCACGGTTTATCCCGATCAATTCTGGCGCAATAAACCACTCGGCAATGTCAAGACGCAGTCCTTTGGCGAAATCTGGGGGGCACCACAGCCCGGTTCACTCCTTGACCAGTTGCGCCATAAGCCGGACTATGTGACGGGGCGTTGTCAAACGTGTCGCTTTCTTCCACTTTGCGGTGGCAACTTCCGTGCACGTGCAGAGGCCGCAACAGGCGAGCTCTGGGGGGAAGATCCTGCGTGTTACTTGACGGATGACGAAATTGCCGGTGCTTTGCCGGATATCTGGACGCCGTGAGGTTCTCCCAATGGATGTCATGACCACCGTTATCGGCGTGCTCTTTGTGATTTTTCTCTTGCGCGGAGCCATCCGCGGATTCTCCGGAGAATTAGCACCTTTAATTGGTATTATCGCCTTTATCGGCGCCCTGTGGTATGGTTATCCACCCGTACGGGAAACACTTCAG
>JAFTHG010000214.1 GCA_017457555.1 Kiritimatiellia bacterium
CACGAGACGGTTGGCGCTGTTACGCAGAATGCAGAAGAACATGATTGCAGGGATGGCCACGCAGAGACCACCGGCCGTCGTATAGAGTGCCTGCGAAATGGTCAAAGAGAGGGAGGAAATTTCAACGCCCGTCAATGCGATCGAGGCGAAGGTCAGAATCATGCCCTGCACCGTTCCGAGAAGACCCAACATCGGTGCGAGCGAGGAGCAGATCTGAATCCAGTTGAGGCGCTGCATCATGTATTCGATTTCGAGGTCACCTGCGGCGCTGATGGCTTCGTCAATCACATCGAAGCCTTCTTCCACGTGAGCGAAGCCGGCTTTGAGGATCTTTGCCATCGAGGACGGATCGTTATCGCAGATTTCGATCGCCTTCATCACATCGCCCTGGTCCATGGCTTCCTTGACTTCATCAATCAGAGCCTGCGGCATGATCTTCTTGGGGCGGACGAGGATGTAACCATCAATAATATAGTAGACTGCGAAACCGCCGGATGCGAAGAGGGCGAACCAAAGGAGAATGCCCACGAAACCCGAACCGAAAACCACGTCAATGAAGGATGTCTGCTGGGGAGCTGCAGCTTCAGCCTTCTTGCCATCGGCGCCCACGAGTTCGCCGGTTGCTGCTTCTGCTTCCTGAGCATAAGCGGTATTAGCGGTGACGCCCACGCCGAAAATCATAGCGGAGACGGCCAAAATCATCATCAGTTTTTTCATGTCTGTTTCCTTACAATGTGATGTTGAATGGTTAAAGTGTGAGTGTTAAAAAGTGGTTGAACAACGTGTTACCCTTATTATAGCGCAAAGGGACCGGACTTCGTCAATAGAATAATTGCGTTGTCCGGTCGATTTGACTTACTTGCGGGCCCAATCGGAGTTGGGGCAGTTGGCCTTGAGCTGCTCACGCAACTTGTTGGCGCGGTTACCCTGACCCATACCGTCAAAGGCCTTGGCGCCCATGTAGAGTGCTTCGGGGTAGGCTTCGTTGGAGGGGTCTGCGTAAAGCAGGATTACGCGCAGATAACCATCGCGGAGGGCTTCTTCGCAGTTGGCGCGGTTGGAACCGCGTTCCATTGCGGCGTTGCCACGAGCGACGAGAGCTGCGGCTGCGACTGCAGCGTCACCGGAGGCGATTGCCTTGTCCAGAAGGAGGCCCAACTTGCTGGCCTTGCCATCCTTGGTGAGGGCTTTCCAGTATGCTGTGGCCATTGCGCCCATATAAGCAGCTTCGGCATCATTGCGGATGATGGCTTCACACGCAGAGATGGCCTTTGCAGCATTACCCTGCTTCAAATAGGCTTCGGCCAACCACTGGGTGGCTTCACGGTCGTAGGTGAGGTGGGCGTATTCTTTAGCGATGCCTTCCAGATCGGCAACTGCGGCGGCAGCACTGCCGGCCTTGACCTTCTTGATGGCGGCATCAAGCATCTTCGGGCGGTCGACGTCCACGCGTTCCACGTCATCGGCTTCGTATTCAATGCTCATGCCCTTGTCATTGGTCACGACATACTTTTTAGCGCTGTTCATCCAGCGCAGTTTACCGGTGGTCGAGCCGCCGTTACCATAAACGGTTCCGGTCGGAGCAGCCATGATTGGCAGGGCGATAGCCATCGCCAACAGCGAAAGAAGGGTGATACTGAACGTTTTCATTGTGTTGATCTCCTTAAAGTAGTGTCAAAGAATTATTCGCCGAGTTCGATTTTCGCCTGTAACACGGCATTTAAGACGTCGGTCTTGTAGGTCCCTTCGGGGAATTTGTCCTGATATTCGGTGCCGAGGTCGACGATATCACGCAGGATGTCCTTCTTCTCCTGAGCATCGGTGGTGACTTCCGCCAGATCGCGAGTCAGCTCCAAGTAGCCCTTGTAAGCCTTCTGGACATTCGGGGAAACGGCCGCTTCGGTGACGGGAGTTGCTCCGGCAAACATTGCCTGACGATAGGCATTGAGTGCCGAACCCAGCGCCGTGCGGATGCGTTCGCTATTGGCCTTCTTTTCGGCTTCGTAGGCCTGACGTGCCACATCGGCTACGGCCAGATTCAAACGCACCTTTTCAGCGTCAGCTACGGCGGGATTATCTCCTGCATTGCGGTCAGCCTGTGCTGAGAGGAAGGTCACCGCCTTCTTGGCTTTACCGATTAATTCATTGCGTTCTTCAAAGGTGGAGGCATTCAGCACCTGCGCGCCAATGACTTCCAGAAGGGCGTGGTTAGCATCCACTGCGACCGTGGTATTGCCGTAAGTTTCCAGCAATTCGGAAATCTGCTTGTAGGCAGCGCCCGACTGATTGTCAGCCAAAAGGGCCTTGGTGCGCATCAACATCGCCTTGGGTTTGTAGGCTTTGTTGTTGCCCTTCAGGATGCAATCGCAGGCTTCGAGGGCCAACTTTGCTTCACCGGCTTCCAACAACTTTTCAGCAGCGGTCTGATACTGCGCGGCAGTGTAGGTGCCACCGGCGGCGAACATCTGCTTGTAGGTGTTGGTTGCTTCGCCCTTCATGCCCATCTTGAAGAGGGAGTCGGCGAGCATCGGGATGGAGTTCTTGGCTTCATCGGAGGTGGGGAAGTCCTTGGCGAGCTTGGCCAACGTAGCGCGCGAACCTTCGATATTGCCGGTTGCGGCCTGCAAGGTGCCAATCTGCAACATTGCTGCCGGTGCCAATTTGCCCTTCGGGAACTTAGTCAGATAGTCATTGAAGTACTTTTCGGCCTGAGCCTTCAGGGCCTTTTCTTTCTTGGCATCACCGGAAGCCGGCAGACGCTGCATGCAGACACCACGCTGATAGAGGCTGTTTTCCAGCATCGTCTTGGCGCGGTCACGTTCATCCGCAGCCGAAACGTACTTGTTGTCGTCCTTGGAGAGTTCCTTAATCAAACCATTATAGATCTTGGCAGCCTGACCATAGCATGCCGTAATCTTCTTGTCGTTCGAGGTATCCGTGACGGCTTTACGCAGTGCTTCGCCCTGATGACGGTAGGCATCGCCCAGCAGGAATTCTGCATTTGCGGCGTAGATGCCCGGACGTGCAATACCATCAAAGTGGGCCACAAAGTCCTTGGCGGCGGCCATTTCCTTGGTCACATCCGGAGCTGCGCCACTGGGACCGTAGAGGTTGACCAGTGCTGCCAGAGCGGCTGTGCGCTGTTCGCGCTGGTCGGCTGTGGTGGCGGCATCGCGGACATTGATGTAGAGTTGAGCAGCACCCTCTGCGTCACCTGCGGCGGCCTTTTCTTTAGCCTGTTGCAACTGCATTGCCACAGCGGCCGGGTGCTTGGGGTAATACTTGAAGAAGAGCTTGTAGGTGGCTTCCTTCATTGCCGCCAGACCTAATTCATTGTAGAGGTCTGCCGTCTGACGAAGCGTGTCACCTGCACGATCCTTGAGCGTGTCCATGCCGGAGAAGCCTTCTGCGAGGGCCGCAGTGAGGGTTTCAGCCTGCAACTTGCTGTAGGGATCAAGCTGACCACCCTTTGCGCCGGAGCGGATGGTGGCTTCAATCATCTTGCGGATGGCGGGCAGTGCTTCCTGATTCAAGCCATACTGCGAAATGGTCTTGGTGTAAGCGGCAACGGCATTTTCCCAATCGCCGGAGTCAAAGGCCACGTTTGCCTGCACATATTGCTGCTGACGCACCTTGGCGCGCTGTTCAGGTGACACGTTCACCTTCAGCGTCGTGTTGTAACGGCTTTGGATGAGCTTGGTAATTTCTTCCACAAAATCACCGGCGAGTGCGGCCGATTGCGATTCCGGGAAGTTCATATACACGTTGACCAAGTGGTTGAAAGCGCCCTGACCATTGCGTTTCTTCGTGGAGGGGTCACGTTCGCCGAGCAGGAGATTCTTAATGGTATCTTCGTTGGCGGCGCCACCCTTGGCGATTTCTTCTTTCGCCTTGTCGTAAAGCATCTTACCGAGCAAGTAACGGCACTGCGGCAAGGGGCTCATACGCAGATAACCCTTGGAGCCATCAGGGTCTTCCGTGCGATACTGCTCATGGATTTGCATCAGCATTTCGACGTAATCCTGAATCATCTCCTGAGCGCCCTTCACGTCGCCCTTGAGCATCTTGGCATGAGCCAGACCGTTAATGGCATCGCCGAAGTAGTTGTCCTGCACCCATACCATCTTGCTGGCGATATCTTCAGCCTGCTTGATGGTATCGTCGCGCTCCTTACCGGCAGCCATCTGCTCAGCCTGAACGAGGAGCGCTTGCAGATACTGTGCACGGAGGTCTTTTTGAAGCGCATCAGTGGGAGCCTGCTCCATTGCAAGCTTGTAGATGGGCAGCGTTTCCTTACCGCGGTCAATCTTGTTCAACATTGCGATGTAGTAGTAGGCGGCATTGATATACGCCGTCTTGACGGAGGCATCGACCTTGGTGAACTTCTTGAAGAACTCAGAGTAAATCTTGTCTGCTTCATTGAACTTGGAGTACTGGAAGTAACTGGCTGCCAATTCCAAACGCTGCAACCACGTATCCAGGCTGTCTTTGTCCGGACGGGCATTAATCTTTGCCAACACGGCATCCTGTTTGCCGGCCGCCAATTCAGCGCGAACGGTGGCCGTTTCAAGCACACCCTTTGCCGTTGGCCACTTCTTCTTGGCCGCTTCAATGACATCATCGGCAAAATCAACGTAACCATTCTTGGACAGTTCGTCGATATATCTGATTTCCGCTTCAAGAGCGGGGTCGACCGCAGCCTCGGCAAGGGTCATCGCAGGCGTCAACAGCACTGCCGCCGCACTCAACGGCAACGACCAAGCCTTAAAGCTATTTCTCCGGACAAAACGCATATCCGTTCCTTTCTCAAATAGAGGGCACATGCTTCTGAAGCCCTTCTCCCATTCACATATAAGTATAATGGCTTTCCAAGAGTGCGTCAATGGTTAATTTCTCCAAACCTACAGATTTAGATGGGCTTGGGCATAAAAGGGTGATGGAAAGCCGTGAAACTGCCCAGTAGCGTGGCGATGCAAGAGTGGCTCCAGCGGCAGCTCTCCACAACTAAATGACAGATGAGAGGACTCCCTTCTGCTGCCCTTGCAGGGTTGGTGACTCTGCTTTTTCATGGGGTTGCAGGGATTTTAGGGATAAAAGTCGTTTTAGGGATGATTGCTCATCTGCCGTCCTTTCAGGGATTGTTGCTGTGGTGGGGTCTCTCACTTAACGCAGGTTTGTCACTTTTTCATCTTTTTCACCTCTTTTTTACCCTGTTGAAAACTTTTTTTGACGGCGTAGGTTTGGGGGCTGTTTTGGCGTTTTTTGCCCTCAAAAGTGCCTTTTTTGAGGTGTTTTAGTTTTCGCTTTAAGTTGTTGAAGTGTAGTGACTTATGCTGAAATTCTCCCAGAATCAACTTGTCTGCAGTGGCTTCCTTGGGCAAAGTGACCGAGTTATCAACAGGATTTGGGCTGTTGATAACTCCAATTTCGCTGAAAGACAGGGTGCAATTTCAGCGAAATTGCGATTCAGTTACGCTGAAATTGGGGTGCCTTTTCGCTGAAATGAGAGGCGATTTCGGGGCGTTTTTGACGTTGATTATTGCAAAAATGGGGTGCGCTTGAGAGGGCGTCCGGTTGCGGATTTGAGGTGTCTGTGGTATCATCTCCATAGCAGAGCGGTGGAAAAAGCACGCGTCCTGTTATCTTTTCTATTGTATTCTTGCCGTAAAATTGAGAGAATAGAGATTCAGACAGACGGAGGTCAGGATATGCAACACTGCTGGATGCGTTTTTGGATGGCGGCATTGGCCGTTTGGGTGACGGTAACCGGATGGGCGGCAACGCCGACTCAGGTGGTGGTGGCACCGTTGTGTAATCGGACGGTGGCGTGGAATCAGGCCGGAGCGCTGAATGCTTATGTCAATTTAGGAATGGGCTATCCGTGTGGTTGCGATCCACTGGCGTGGGGTCAGGTGGCAACCTATCATGGCTTGGTGACAAAG
>JAFTHG010000215.1 GCA_017457555.1 Kiritimatiellia bacterium
GCAAGCCGGCACCTCAGAATGAACGCGTTCATGTGGTGAAAGAAGGCGAAGATTTGATGTCGATTGCAATGCAGTGGAGTATCAGCCCCTCTGAATTGCGCGCATTGAATGGCTTGGATGACAGCGCAGAAGTTGCTCCTGGCATGACGCTTCGCCTGCCGATCTCTGCGGGTAATCCGTAATTGCTGCAGACACAGCGTGTAGAAAAGCGCGGCCATTGACCGCGCTTTTTTTCTCAAAACAATCGATAGCCTACCGGGTCAATTATGCTCAAGTTCTGGTCATACACTATTATGGTGCTTACATTGCTGCTCACCATCTTTGGTGTGTTAGTGATTGCCTATGCCGCAAAGACGCAGTCAAATGCTGTAATGCAACACTTTATGATGCAAAGCATGTTCTTAGGTGTGGCATTAATTGGTGCAGCAATTCTCTATCGTATAGACTATAGACTCTATTTGAAACCACAACTGTTGATTATAATTGCAGGGATGATGGTGCTTGCATTATTGCTTGTCTTGACTCCGGGTATCGGACGTAAGATTAATGGTGCAACGCGTTGGATTCGCTTGGGGCCGGTGAGTGTTCAGCCGGTAGAGTTCGTTAAATTGTTGATGATTGTCTTTTTGTCAGCCTATTACGAAAGAATCGGGGGGCGAGTGTTGCGGTGGAAGCAGGGCGCCATAATTCCAGGATTAATTGTGGCGGCTGTGGCAGGATTGCTAATTCTGCAGCCGGACTACGGAGGAACGATGATTTTGTGTTTTTTAGCTGGAGTCACGATGCTTCTGGCAGGAGTTGGATACAAGCGTTGTATTCTTCTGGGTATCTGCGCTGTGGCGATTATTGCGGCCTTTGTCCTGACCAATCCCAATCGTCGTCACCGTTTGATGAACGAACAAAAGGATGAGAATTATCAGGCAAAGCAGTCCCGTATTGCCTTCCAGAATGGCGGCATTTATGGCGTGGGGCTCGGACAGGGGATGCAGAAGGAAAATTACCTGCCAGAATGTCACACGGACTTTATTTTTGCAGTAATTGCAGAGGATTTTGGTCTGGTCGCAACAGCATCGATCTGGGGTGCCTTTATTCTGTTGTTGTGTGGTGGTTCGGTAATCGCATTTCGGGCAAAAGATAAGCAGGGAATGCTCTTGGCTTTCGGCGCGACGCTTCTGGTTTGCGTGCAGGGCGCATCCAATATGGCAGTCGCAACGAAAGTTTTTCCAACAAAGGGCCTTGCTTTGCCATTTCTTTCTTACGGGGGGTCATGTTTGCTCTCGTCGGTATTTGCGATTGGGGTGCTTTTAGGTGTCGGGCGTAAAACAATTGAGTTGGAGGAGGAAGACGCCGAACCTTTAACGCGGAAAGTGGTGTCGTTTGATTGATTTGAATTCACATCCCACGATTGTTTGGGACTTTAATGGGACGCTTTTGAATGATGTGCAAGCGTGTCTGAATGCGCTGAATGTTCTGTTACAAGCACGTCATCTCCATCCGATATCCTATGCGTACTACCGGGAAAACTTTGGTTTCCCCGTAATTCGCTTCTATGAATCGCTTGGTTTGATTCCAAAGGATGCCGAAGACTGGGAAAATATCGGCGAAAGTTTTCATATGCGCTACCTCTTTTCCAAAACACTTCGCTTGCAACCGGGTGCGCTGGAGGTCGTATTGGCGTTTCATCGGTTGGGGATTCGCCAAGGTGTTCTGTCGGCCTTGGAGCAGGGGCTTCTGGAACTTCAGTTGCAGCAATTCGGTTTGGCGCAGAAGATGGATTTTATTTCCGGTAGCCGTTCGTATGATGGGGCATCAAAACTTTCAGCAGCAACTGAACTGAACTTAACGCACCCCGTGATCCTCATCGGTGACACATTACACGATGCCGAAGTCGCACAAGCGCAGGGGTGGTCCTGCATTCTATGTTCGGCAGGACATCAGACGGCAGCGCGGTTGCACCAGTCGGGTTTTCCCGTGATTGAGTCGCTGAAGGATCTTTTACCGATACTTCAATCTGTTTTATAACGATTTCTATTTCTCAAAAACGGTCGGTTGTGCTAAACTTTCCCGACGTTAATTTCATTCCTTTTAGAAAGGTTAATCACTATTATGGAAGCTAAAATTGTTGCCACAGTCAATGGCGAACCGATTCTTCAGCAAGCGGTTGATTTTGAACTTCAGCGTTTAATTCATCTCTATCAGCAGCAGGGCATGCCTGAACAGCAGTTACGCTTGCAGATTGATGCATTGCGCGCACATGCTTTGAATCAGGCAATTGGAACAAAGTTATTGATTGATGAGGCCAAGCGTTTGGATATCCCTGTATCGGGTGAGGCATTAGATGCTCAGTTTGAACATTATGTGACGCAGTTCGGCGGAGATCGCGAGAAGTTTGCCAAGGCGATTGAAGCACAGGGGATGACATTGGATGGCTTCAAGCAGGAATTGAAGCAGGGGGTGATGATTAACACTTTGATTGATCAGGTCTGTGCCTCGGTGCCGCCTGCAACGGAAGATGAAATCAAGGCGCATTATGAAGCGCATCAGTCGGAATATGCCACGGAAGACCGCGTGTTGGCACAGCATATCCTGATTAAGCCCGCATCGGATTCTACGGAAGATAAAGCGGCTGCAAAAGCAAAGTTGGAGGATATCCGTGCGCGTATCGTATCGGGCGAATCCACCTTTGAATTGGAGGCCAAGACGCATTCCGATTGCCCAAGTGGTAAGTCAAATGGTGGCTCATTGGGTTGGTTCGGCAAGGGAATGATGGTGAAGCCCTTTGAAGATGTGGCTTTCGCAATTGCTCAGAACGAAGTTTCGGAGGTGTTGGAAACTCAGTTCGGCTACCACATTATCTTGAAAACCGGAGAAGAAGCTGGCCACACTCCGGAATTGGATGAGATTCATGACAAGGTGGCAGAGTTTCTCTTCCATGCCAAACGCGGTCAGGCTGTCTCGGATTACGTGGCGGAATTGCGTGCAAAGGCAGATGTAAAGTTGTCCTAACCGGTTTTGACAAGGGCTGTTGTTTCACCTTAGAAGCAACAGCCCTTTTTGTCGTCTTCGGTTTAATGAATCAATCTCTTTGGAAGTGACGTTCTGGTTCAGACGTGAGATGAAGGTGAGCGCAAAGATGGCGGAGTGTCGTTTTACAGATGAAATCGCTGTGACATTAAACTTGTCTCCCCGGCAGGTGGCGGCGGTTATCCGGTTGTTTGAAGAGGGGTGTACGATTCCCTTTATTGCGCGTTATCGTAAAGAGGCGCACGGCAATCTGGATGAAGTGCAAATCGCTGCAATTCAGGAAGAACTGACAACGCATCGGGAGTTGGAGGCACGCCGTGAAACGATTCTCTCTTCAATCATCCAACAAGGCAAACTCACCGAAGAACTGAAAGCAAAGATTCTGGCCTGCACAAAGCGCACAGAGTTGGAAGACTTATATTTGCCTTATCGTCCGAAACGTCGCACCCGGGCAATGATTGCCCGTGAAAAGGGGTTGCAGCCCTTGGCTGATCGGATTTTGGAACAGTCTGTCACGGGCGATCCAATGGTTGAAGCAGAAGCTTTTGTGTCATTGGAGAAAGAGCTCTTTGATGTGCAGACGGTGCTTAAGGGCGCACGTGATATTGTTGCCGAGGCGATTTCAGAACATCCCGATGTACGCCGCTTTGCGCGTGATTACTTGACGAAGCATGGCATGGTGCGTTCAGAGGTGGTGGATCCGCCGCCCACAACGCCGACAAAGTTTGAGCAGTATTATGACTTTGACGAGCCTATTGCTGCAATTCCATCGCATCGCTTTTTGGCGTTGAAGCGCGGTGAAGCCGAGGGCATTCTCCGTGTGTCGCTGCAGGTTGAGGGCGAGGCAATTATCCAATTCGCCACCGAAACTTTTGATGTAGGTACAGGTGCATGGGCGGCACAACTCCAATTAGCCGCTAAGGAGGCTTACCGGCGTCTGATTGCGCCTTCAGTGGAGTTGGATGTCGCCGTCGCATTGAAGCAACAGTCTGACCGTGCAGCCGTGGATGTCTTTGCTGAGAATTTGCGTCATCTCTTGCTTCAAGCTCCTCTGGGTGAACGCCCGGTGTTGGGTATTGACCCCGGTATTCGCACGGGATGTAAGTGTGTCGTCTTGGATGCCACGGGTAAATTTTTGCGCAATATCACCATTTATCCTGCACAGAATCAACAGAAGGAAATTGAGGCGACGGTTGAGTTGTTGAAGCTGATAGCCCAATTCAATCCTTATGCTATTGCGATTGGTAATGGGACTGCCGGACGCGAAACTGAACGTTTCGTGCGACAGACCTTAAAGCGCAGTGGGAAGACGGATATTATTGTGGTTTCGGTGAATGAAGCCGGAGCCTCGGTTTATTCTGCAAGTTCGGTCGCACGTGATGAATTTCCGGAACTGGATTTGACGGTACGTGGCGCGATTTCAATCGGTCGCCGTCTACAAGATCCCTTGGCAGAGTTGGTTAAAATTGACCCCAAAGCAATTGGTGTGGGGCAATATCAGCACGATGTGAATCAGACCTTGTTAGCCTCTAAACTGGATGAAGTGGTGGTCAGCTGCGTGAATAATGTCGGTGTGGAGTTGAATACGGCCAGTGTACCGTTGCTAACTCGCGTGTCCGGTATTGGATCGGCATTGGCAAAACGTATCGTTGAACATCGTAATGAACACGGCGCTTTCCAGAGTCGCGGCGAATTATTGCATGTGGCAGGTTTGGGAGCGAAGACTTTTGAACAGTGCGCCGGCTTCTTGCGTATTCGTGAGAGCCGTAATCCGCTGGATCGTTCGGCCGTCCATCCGGAACGCTACGCACTGGTTGAACAAATGGCCCGCGATGCCGGCGTTCCGCTTGACAAACTGGTGGGAAATCAGGATGCTGTGGCACGGATTCAGGTGCAGCGTTATGTCACCGATAGTGTGGGCAAATTGACCATTGAAGATATCGTTAAGGAACTCAAAAAGCCCGGGCGCGACCCCCGTGCCGTCTTTGAACCACCTGCATTCCGTGAGGATGTATGTACTCTCGAAGATGTGCAGCCGGGGATGAAGCTGGAGGGAATCGTAACCAATGTGACCGCTTTTGGTGCCTTTGTGGATATTGGTGTGCATCAGGATGGTCTGGTTCACGTTTCTGAATTGTCGGATCGCTTTGTGAAAGATCCCTCGGAAGTGGTGAAGGCAGGTGACAAATTGATGGTGCGTGTCCTGGATGTGGATGTGGCACGTCGCCGCATTTCGCTCTCTGCACGCTCCACCCCAAAAGGAAATACACGGCCGTTGTCTACTAAACAGACGCCAATGAATAGGGGGCAGCGTCCTGCTTCGCGTCCATCATCCACCTTTTCCAACAATCCTTTCGCAGGTCTTTAAGTATGGCTATCGGAACCATTTGTTTAGCACCGTTGCGCGGCGTGACAGGATTGCGCTTCCGCCAGGCCTTTCAGGCGCATCATACCGGATTGGATTTAGCCGTAGCCCCATTTATTGCAACGGTTCAGGGCGACAAGGTAAAGCCCGAAATTTTACGGGGCATTGAACCAAGTGTTCAACCGGAAGGATTACCCCTCATTCCGCAAGTGATTGGCAAGGATCCGCGTCAATTGCGGGTGATGCTTCTGGCAATGATGGAGCTGGGCTACCGTCAGGTCGATTTGAATGCCGGGTGTCCATGGCCTTTCGTGGCGAAAAAGGGACGCGGTTCTGGTCTCTTGCGCGATGAAACCGTGTTGGCTAACCTTTTGGAGGTTGGCTGTGAAACGTTGGGTGAAGGTAATTTCTCAATCAAGGTGCGCCTTGGTCTGGAGGATAACACGCTGTTGGCCAAACGTCTTCCGCTGATTATGCGGTTCCCATTGCGTGAAGTCTGCGTTCATCCACGCACAGCCCGGCAAATGTATGAAGGCTCGGTTGATTTGGATGCCTTTGAAGCCATTGCACAGGTATGCACATTACCGCTCACTTATAATGGTGACATCCGCACGCTGGAGGATTATCAACGTCTTGCCGCACGTTTCCCGATGGTAAACCGGTGGATGCTGGGGCGTGGCATCGTGGCCAATCCCTTTCTCGCAGAAAGCATTCGCACCGGCAAAGATACGCGTGAAATGATACGTTTTCAGGCGTGGCATGCCGACTTGGTGGCACGTTATGCCGATGGTGCGCCTGGTGATCATGCCCTTTTGGGCCACCTGAAAGAACTGTGGAGTTATCTGGCCCCCACCTTTATGCACGGTGACAAACTCTGGAACAGCCTGAAGATTACGCGAACCCGTGAGGAGTTTGAGCGTGTATTACAGTTGATGCCCTTGCGGTGGAAGGATGCGCCACAGGCCTGATTGTGCGCAGAAGGGAAGCGCCCAGTTAATCGAATCGGGTGGGGCAAGTTGCTCCACCCGATTTTATTGGACGGGTGAATCAGGTGGTCGTTTCCGGGCGCGAGGAAAACAGTTCTTGAAGGTGGATTGTAACCCCTTGTTGGAGAGGTGGGTGTAGAGTTGCGTAGTGGAAACCGTCGCATGCCCCAGAAGGTCACGGATGTCTAATAGGGGCGCACCATGGTCAAGAAGGTGTGTGGCAAAAGCGTGGCGTAAGACGTGTGGAGTTACACGGGTGGTGTCGCCAGTCAAGTGATTACGAATGCGGTTGCGTACAATTTTTGAGAGGAGAGGGCGGCTTAATGCTTTGCCACGGGGAGAGAGAAAGAGTGGCGCTTGAAAGGCGTCTAAATGCTGTCCACGGTTTGCTTTCTTCAAGGCTGCCACAAAAGCTGCGCGCCATGCGAGATAACGTTGGAGTGCGTTTGCTGCCGGTTCTCCAAAAGGCATGACCCGTTCACGATTGCCTTTACCGGAAACACGAATTTGTTTGAGTGTAAAATCAACGTCATGCACCGTAAGCCCGGAGAGTTCTGCACAGCGTAAACCGCAGCCGTAGAGCAGTTCCAGCACCGCACGATCGCGCAAATCCTCTGGCGTATTACCTGTGATAGCGTCTAAAAGGGGGCAGATGTCGGCCTCATTGATTGAGCGTGGTAAGTGCTGAGCTCGTTTGCTGGCCGGCAGTAAATCAGTGGGATTCGCAGATAGGATCTCTTCCTCAATGAGCCAACCGAAGAAGGTTTTGAGGCTTGCCATCTGCCGCAGGAGTGAAGTATTGGCATAGCCCTTTTCTTGCAACTGCGTGAGGTAAGCGACTAAATGGGAGGCCGTGATGGCCTGAACCGTGGTAATGTGGCGTTGCTTCAGAAAGTAAAAACAGCGTTCCAAATCCGTCCGGTACGCCCGCAAGGTCAAAGGGGCCAAACCACGGGTGTATTGCAAATTGTCTAAAAAATCTTCCAGCAGACGTTGCATCGGTGATGTGATTAGCCCTCAATGTGGTGAAGACCAAGCGAGTGGAGGGTGTCATGAAGTGCGGAAAGGCTATCGGCTTGAGGTGCAACCACACAAATCTTTCCCGGATAGATCTGGTAACCTTCCCGGTAATAGGCAGGTGTGAGATTGGGCATAAAAACATTGGCCCCGGAGGAAAGCCCCCGGATGCGCCCAGCTTCCGGATCAAGGGAGGAGAGGGCGGTGGTTGAGGGAATATTGGCAGAAGGCAGCAACAAACGGGCCACGGCATAGCACCGGCAGGTAAAATCAACCGAAACCGGCACTTCTGAGTCTTGGTCGCCCTGTCCGAGTGGCGTTTCCGGATGTCTGAGGTAGGGGCCGAGCCCCACCATGTCAAGTTGCAACGCTTGAAAGGTCAGCAGATCCTCAATTAGCGAATCTAACGTTTGTCCCGGGATGCCGAGCATAATGCCACTCCCGATTTCATACCCTTGCGCCTTCATACGGCGTAATTGGGCAATGCGCGGATGGTCACCAGTTGTGGGCGCGCCAGGATGAATATGGGCAAAAAGTGCGCGATCCGTGGTTTCAAACCGCAAAAGATAGCGATCCGCACCGGCTTCACGCCACGCTGCCGTATCGGCCTCACTGCGTTCACCCAGAGAGAGCGTGACCCGTTGCCCGGTTTCAACCTTGATGCGGTGAATCAGGTGGGCGACACGCTCACGCGTCCAAAGCCGTTCGTTCTCGCCCGCCTGTAAGACCACCGTCCCAAAGTGGAGCGTTTGAGCCAAAGCCGCACATGCCACAATCTCATCATCCGTCAACGCATAGCGGCGAACGTTGGCATTGCTATGCCGCATACCACAGTAGAGACAATCCCGCAAACAAATACTGGAAAGTTCAATTAATCCACGCAAAAACACGCCCGTCCCCTTGGTCTGCAACCGCACTGCTTGCGCTTCTTTGAAAAGCGCATCAGCAGAAGGGGCCGTTAAAATGGTTCTGATTTCCTGACGTGTCATACCAGTAGTGTAGCATAAAGTGTATGATTCCGCAGTTGCTTTCCATAATAGAACTGCATAATCTGGCGCAAGGGTGCGCCAGATGCCGAACCAGGAAACCCGTTTAAGCAAATGGAGGCAGGGCTTTTCTGGCTCGCCGTGGCGTAGCAGAGTCGAGCATACTAAACGTTTTGCGTTTAAGCGTTCGCTCCATCGTCACTTCTCACTGCTTTCTTCTTTTCTGCCCACGCTGGCAGTCCTGCGGCGCAGCCACTACATGCTTAGCAGGGGCGGTGTCGATCTGTCTCGGACGGAGCGAGCACCGCACCTTTTTGCGTCTTTGCGGTAAAAATCTGGCAGTGCTATGGAGCGCAGCAAGGTCACTTTTTTCACTTTTGGGCGTGATTTTTCACGATTTGAAAATTTTTCTTGTTGATTTGCCTTTTCCGCTCATTTTGGGTCAAAAAAGGGCTTTTTGCACACGTTTGTAAAATGAGTGTAAGTCTTTGAAGTGCAGTGACTTATGCTGAAAATCGCCCTAAATCAACTCGTCTACAGCGGCTTCGTTGCTAAAAAAGTGC
>JAFTHG010000216.1 GCA_017457555.1 Kiritimatiellia bacterium
CCTTGGTCGTTTGCAACGAACCGAACGGAGTGAAAGGGGGCGCACCGAATACCGCGATGCCCTTGGTCGTTTGCAGGGAACAAAGCGTGAACGAGATGGGCGCAGTGAATATCGCGATGCTCAAGGGCGCTTGCAGGGAACTTCCAGAAATGTGAATGGTCGTACGGAATATCGTGATGCGCAGGGGCGCTTACAAGGTTCAGCGCGTGAAGTAAATGGTCGCATTGAATACCGGGACGCACAGGGATGTCTACAGGGGACTGCCCGTGAAATGAATGGGAAAATTGAATATCGGGATGCTCAAGGCCGGTTACAAGGCTCAAAACGTAAACAGTAATGCATATTCTATACATAAATGGCTCTTTTTATATAAGTTTCTGTAAATGAACCTATACAGAGTGAAACACAATATGTTACAATGCGGGCAATGAAACCGCTCTCTTACCTCTATTATATTCTTGTTGTCTTCCTTTGGCGACTTTACCGGTTGTTGCCGGTTGCGTGGGCGTATCGCATGGGCTTTGGTGTTGGAGCTGGGCTTTTTGCGTTGTGCCGTAATCGGAAACGGGCACGCGTTGCCATCAATAATGTCATTATTGCGAATTTGGCAAAGACCCGGGCAGAAGCGTATCGCATTGCTCGTGACTCTGTTGGGCATTTTGCCGGACACGTCTGTGAAGCGATTCGTGCATCGGATGTGGTAACGCATGAGAATTGGCAGGACTATGTTGCATTGGAGATGACGCCTGCGACACGGAAGGCAATCTTTGAGGATAAAGCTCCTATTTTGTTGGCCACAGGTCATTTAGGCTCATGGGAAGCTGGTATCACGGCGATTACAAGTGCAAGACCGATGTTGGCGGTTGCACGTCTAATGGATAATCCCTATATTCAACGCTTCTTGGAACGGCATAATTTCCGTGGTGGCGCAACGATTATCCCCAAAAAGAATGGTTTCTCCGGAGATACGATCCGCCGATGGCAATCTGAAAATGCGGCATTGACGATTCTTTTTGATCAATTTTCTTCACGTGGCGTACACGTATCTTTCTTTGGGCAAACGGTTCCAATTTATACTTCGCCTGCACGTTTAAGTTTGAAAACGGGCATTCCTGTGGTGGTCGGCGGCTTCTTGAGAACGGGGCTTCTCAAGTACAAGATGGTGGCGATCGGGGACCCCATTGTGCCCGATTTAACCAAGCCCCATGAAGAGGCAATTCGTGATCTGACGGCAGAATATATTTCGCGTTTGGAGCAGGTGATTCGTCAAGCACCGGATCAATATCTTTGGTTGCACCGTCGATTCCGTGGTATTCCTGTGCCGGATATTCCTGAAAAATGAGCAGTTGGTATCAGCCTGTTGATGATGCCCACATTCGGCGCGAACGGAATCGTGCCCGTCAGTTGCGCACTTCGGAATGGTGGAAAACACAAATTGCAAAGGGCGTTTGCCATCACTGCGGTCAACATGTGGCGCCAAGTGATTTGACGATGGACCATTTAATTCCTGTAGCTCGTGGCGGCACGTCAACAAAAGGAAATGTGGTGCCGGCGTGTTTCGCTTGTAATCAGGCCAAAGCTGCACAGACACCCGCAGAACAAATTTTAGAATCCCTGGGCTTCCCGGATGATGAGTTGCCGGATCCGGCAGATTTCCTGTAACGTTCAATTGCTGTTTGCGTGATATCCCCTTGACCTGTATACAAGATGACACACAAACCATTTTTGAAAAAGAGTATATCAGATAGGTAAATGTGACTTTGTTATAGTGTCGGTATACACCTCAACAACGGTGTCAACAGAAAGGAAGTGAAAGATGAAGAAAAGTCTCCTTTGTTTACTGCTTGCCAGTCTTCTGGCACTACCTGTTCTTGCTGACGACGAGATTCGTCTGCCCGCACCGCAGAAAAGTGGTGGCATGCCGCTGTTAGAGGCGTTGAATGCACGCAAAACATCGCGTCGCACTACGGGTGAACCGCCTACGCTTCAGCAGTTGGCAGATGTTTTGTGGGCGGCGAATGGTGTGACTCGTGCCGATGGTAAGCGCACAGCTCCTTCTGCTATGAACCGTCAGGAAATTGAAATCGCCGTCTTAACGCGTGATGGCCTCTATGAGTGGGACGCAGATGATAATGAATTGGATCGTTCAGACACAACGATTGATCTCTCGGATCAGTTGAATGGTGCCTCAATGATGCTCATCTTTACCTACGATGACGACGATCAAACGCCGGCTTATGCCCAGGTGGATTGCGGTTTTGTTGGTCAAAACGTCTATCTGTTCTGCACCTCTAAAGGTTGGAATTGCGTCTTCTTAGGTTCAATAGACCGTGCAAAACTGGCTCGCGCGCTGGACTGTCGCGAGGGTGAAGTGCTCTATGGAATGCGTATTGGCATCCGCTGATACGCCTTTCAGTCATGCTTGAAACGCATTTTGAAAATGAAATAAACGGTGCCCCGGCGCAATTTCGGCTGGCGGCACCGTTTTCGCCGATGGGAGATCAACCGGAGGCGATTGATACGTTAGTTCACCACTTCCAACAAGGCACAAAACGTGCAATTTTAAAGGGCGTTACAGGAAGCGGTAAAACCTTTACAATGGCTAATATTATTGCGAAGTTTCAACGCCCGACCTTGGTGATTTCGCACAATAAAACGCTGGCTGCACAACTCTATGCAGAATTAAAGGCTTTTTTCCCGGACAATGCGGTTGAATACTTTATCTCATACTACGATTACTATCAACCGGAAGCCTATCTGCCACAGACCGATACATACATTGAAAAAGATGCCAGCATTAATGAAGATTTAGAACGGTTCCGGTTGGCAGCTTCGCACAGTCTATTAGGTCGCAAAGATGTCATTATTGTTGCGTCCGTATCCTGTATCTACGGACTTGTTTCTCCGGAAGATTACCGTGGCTTAATGATTTCGCTCCGTCCCGGTATGGAATTGCCTCGGGATGAACTTCTGGCACAACTGACCGAAATTCAATATCAACGCAATGATTACGAACCTCACCCCGGCGTTTTCCGTGTCCGTGGAGATGTGGTGGATATTTTCCCTTCGTATTCAACCGAAGGTATCCGTGTAAATTATTTTGGGGATGAGATAGAGTCCCTGCAAAGCTTTAACGCTGTCAGTGGGAAAATCATTGGCAGTTTACCCTCATGCTTACTTTCTCCGGCAAAACAATTTGTGATGCCGCGTTCACAATTGCTGGATGGTGTGGAGCGCATTCGTGAAGAACTGACCCAGCGATTAGCCGAGTTTTCCCGCAATGGTAAACTTCTGGAAGAGCAACGCCTCCGCCAACGCACTGAATATGATTTGGCGATGCTGGCTGAGATGGGTTACTGCACGGGGATTGAAAACTATTCTGCGCCTCTTGCCGGGCGAGGTTCCGGTATCCCACCGCCGACCTTAGTGGACTATTTCGGGCATGATTTCCTCTGTATTATTGATGAGAGCCATGTGACCCTGCCGCAAATCCGGGCTATGTATAATGGTGATCAGGCGCGGAAACAGGTGCTCGTGGATAATGGGTTTCGCTTGCCATCGGCAAAAGATAACCGACCGTTGACCTTTGATGAGTTTGATGAGCGGATGCCACGTATTTTATACACCTCCGCCACGCCCGGCCCACATGAACGTCAGGTGGCAGAAGTTGAAGCCGAACAAGTCATCCGCCCGACGGGACTTCTGGATCCTGTCGTTGAGGTGCGCCCGCTTGCCAATCAAATTGATGATGTGATTGATGAAATCCGCACGGCAGCAGAGCAGGGCGGTCGTACACTGGTGGCGGCGTTGACGAAGCGTGCCTGTGAAGATTTGGCGCAATACCTCTCGGATGTCGGCATTAAGAGTGAATATTTGCATTCCGATATCGATGCGATTGAGCGTGTTGAGATTCTGGGACGCTTGCGTCGCGGCGATTTTGATGCGTTGATCGGGGTCAACTTATTGCGTGAAGGCTTGGACTTGCCGGAAGTTACGCGAGTGGTAATTTTGGATGCAGACAAAGAAGGCTTTCTGCGGAGTGAAACCTCTCTGGTGCAGACCGCAGGCCGTTGTGCACGCAATACGGATGGGAAAGTGATACTATATGCAGACGTGGAAACGCCTGCAATGACGGCATTGCTGGAAATTACGCGGCGCCATCGCGAAAAACAGCAGACCTATAACGCTGCACATGGTATTGAACCGCGCACAGTCAAGCGTGCCATCAACGAGGATTTGCAAGTGATGCCCGGCGCAGAGGCTGCACCATTGCCCAAGGCTTCCGGCAGACGGCTTGAAACGCTTGCCGTTGCAGAACAGGGCTTGCAACCTGCTGATGTGCTGGAAACGATGCGCGAGTTGGAATTGGCAATGCGTCAGGCCGCTGAAGCCTTGGAGTTTGAACGTGCCGCAATGTTGCGTGATGAATTGAAAACGTTGCGGAAAACGTATCATTTGAATTAAGCGAATGATACGGGAAGGATAAACGAAATGAAGTATAAATTACTCGTCTGCACCGTATTAAGTTTGATAGGTGTCAGTTCTCTCCGCGCGGATGCGCTCACAGCCCTTGCCGAACGCATCTCTCCGGAATTAAAATCCCGTGTCAATTTTGTGGTCAATCCGCAGGAAACGACCATCACGGTGGCTCCTGCTCCAGAGAATAAGATTCAGATTACCGCTCCGGATACGCGCCTGGCTGCCGCAGGGCTGGGGTGCTACCTGCGTCAAGTAGCAGAGGCGCATTGGTCATGGTGTGGCAGTCGCCTCAATGTGCCGATGCCGCAACCCGACCGGACGCTCACCTTTACGCCCGCTTTTTCCCGTACCGTTGCTTACAACTATTGCACGCTCTCTTATACAATGGCCTTTTGGGGTAAACAGGAGTGGCGTGAGGAGTTGGACCGCTTGGCACTCTATGGTTTTGAGATGCCATTGGTTCAGGCCGGCTTACCGAAGGTGTGGCAATTAACCTTACGCGAACTGGGCTATCCGGAGGACCGCATTGCGGCTTTTATTCCGGATGAAGCCGCCGCCGCTTGGTGGAATATGGGCAATTTAGAGGGGCTTGGAGGCCCCTTGTCACAGGCGCGGATTGATGCTGATGCTGAATTGGGCCGATTCATTGTTTCCGAAGCAAAGGCTCTGGGTATGAAGGCGATCTTGCAGGGTTTTGTTGGTTTGCTGCCGCATGATTTACCCGATTATCTGTCAAAAACGGACTTTGCCGATGCACGATTCATCAATCAGGGGCGCTGGGTTGATGGCTTTGTGCGTCCGACCTTGCTTTTGACAAACAGTCATTCCTTCGCTAAAATTGCGGCCATTTGGTATAAAAATCTCCTCAAAGTCTATGGAATACAACATGCCGATGCCTTTGCCGGTGATCTCTTCCATGAGGGTGGCAATGCGGCCGGTGTGGATGTCACGGCGTGCGCTCGTGCGGTTCAGGCAGCTCAACAGGCCGCTTCGCCGGGAGCAATCTGGGTGATTCAGGCGTGGCATGGCAATCCTCGTGCCGATCTTCTGGCGGGGTTGGATGCACGTTACGCTCTGATTGAAGCGTTGGTAAAGAATCAGGCCACGGGTCAACACTATAAGCGCCGCTTTGATGATGTGCCGTGGGTCTGGTGCGAGTTGCTGAATTTTGGCGGTAATCACGGCCTCTATGGCGGTATGGAGATGTTGAAGCGGTTCGGCGAATTGACGCAACAGCCCGGCGCACCCACGCTGGTCGGTCTGGGGTTGCTGTCTGAAGGCCTTGAAACCAATCCGCTGTACTACGAATTTTTTACCGAACGCTTCTTTATGCCAAGGGATAAAATCTTCTCGGAGGCAGATTATGACGCCTGGTTGTCGGCCTATGCCCGCCGCCGTTACGGCATGGATTCCGAACCCATTCATCGCGCCTTGAAACTCCTTTCCGCCTCTGTCTATAAGCCAAAGCGTGAACAGGAAGGTTGCACGGAGAGTATCGTCTGTGCCAAACCATCTTGGACGGCGCGCAAGGCCTCTTCGTGGGCGAGTGGTGAGGTTTACTATTCTGCTAAAGACACGCTGAATGCGGCCCGTGCGCTGGTTGAGGCGGCGGAGGCACATCCGGCACTTCTGGAGGTGGAAACGTTCCGTTATGATCTGGCCGACGTTACACGTCAGGCACTTTCTGATTTAACGCGCCCCCTGTTGACACTAAAAGGGCAGCGAGCCTCTGCGCCACATTTTCTGGAAGTCATCCGTCAAATGGACCTGGTGCTCTCTTGTGAACCCCGCTGGACGTTACAATGGCGTGAGGATATTGCCCGGCGCACGGGAGGGGAAGCCGCTGCCAAGGCTATCCGTCGCCTGTACACCACATGGAGCGGCCGCAAAGGCGCCTTAAATGACTACGCCCATC
The DNA here is from genome assembly GCA_017457555.1 of Kiritimatiellia bacterium. Lineage (GTDB taxonomy): Bacteria > Verrucomicrobiota > Kiritimatiellia > RFP12 > DVOR01 > Spyradenecus. The sequence continues at coordinate 6,395 of JAFTHG010000216.1, forward strand.
GCCCAGTGGGGGGCCTGCTCCGCGACTACTATTTGCAACGGTGGCACATCTTCTTCGCTTCGCAGATTGACCATTTTGATCCGGCTCCGGCATTGGCTGCACTTGATAAAACATTCCTTCGTGAGGGAGTCACCTCACCGGCAGGCTATGGTCCTCAGGCTTTCTGGACGATTGTACGTGGTGCTGTGCAATTCGCCGGAGAGGTCCATCAGAACTTTGCCGATGCCTTTACGCAAACAGCTGCAATTCGTTGGGCTCTGAATGGTACAACGGGCAAAACACAGATCAGCTTCAGTGTATCGGAATATATTATGCAAGCGGGTCACCTTGAGGTGACGGTTCAGTATCAGGCAGGGGCGCATGCGCTCAAAATCCACTCCATTGAACTCTTTGAAGGCGATAAAAAGGTCGCAGAAGATGTGCATGCAGGTTACACAGGTCTTTTGACGAAAGCCAATGTCTATCGCTTGCACGTGCAGCAGTTGCGCTCCGGATTGGAGGATTACACGCTTCATATCAACTGCGATGGCGATGGTGGCGGTGATTCTGCCGGTATTGTGACCATCCGGATGTTACCCTGAGGAAGGAGCTTGCAATGACGTTACTGATTGAACGCCTGACACCGACGGCCCTGTTGCCGTCCTATGCTCATCCCGGTGACGCCGGAATGGATCTTTGTGCGGATGAAACATGTTGCCTGCAACCGGGTGAACGTGCCGCAGTTTCTACCGGGCTCCGGATTGCTTTGCCACCCGGCACCGAGGGACAGGTGCGTCCGCGGAGCGGTCTTTCTATCAAACATGGGATTACGGTAATCAATGCGCCCGGCACGATTGATGAGGGCTACCGTGGAGAGGTCAAAGTGCTTCTCATCAATCTGGGACAGGAAGCCTTTGAAATCCGCCCCGGGATGCGTATTGCCCAACTCGTCATCGCTCCGGTTCTGCGTGTCGCAATTGCCGAAGGAGCCGTCACAGATGCTACGGAGCGTGGTGCCGGGGGCTTCGGTTCCACCGGTGTCTAATACGGTAAATCTGCCGCCTATCGCTCTTTAGAAGCCGACTTTGTATTCTTCCCGAGAGGTTGATTATGACCCATTCCGAACTCTTTCAGCGCGCCTGTGCCGTGATTCCCGGCGGCGTGAATTCTCCTGTCCGTGCCTTTAATGCTGTGGGTGGCACGCCACTCTTCATTACTTCCGGCAAAGGTTCGCGGATTACGACCGCCGATGGCCGCACGTTGATTGATTGTTGCTGTTCGTGGGGGGCGATGATTCTGGGCCATGCCGCAGAGGTCGTTACCGAAGCCGTGGCAAAGGCCGCCGAAAAGGGCACGACCTTCGGCATTGCAACCCCCGGTGAAATTGACCTTGCCGAACGTCTTGTGGCGGCGAGTCCGCTCTTGGAATCGGTGCGATTGGTGAATTCCGGCACTGAAGCGGTGATGACGGCTGTGCGTCTGGCGCGTGGCGTTACCGGACGTGATGTGATTCTCAAATGTGAGGGTTGCTACCATGGTCACAGTGATGGCCTTCTGGTGAGTGCCGGCAGTGGCGTGCGCACCGCGGGCGATGGCGCAGAAGTCGCGTGTGCAGGGAGTCCCCGACAGGTTGCCAAAGACACGCTCGTGATTCCTTACAATGATCTGGCCGCCGCCGAACGCGCCTTTGCCGCTTATGGTGACCAAATTGCCGCTGTGATTGTGGAGCCTGTCGCTGGGAATATGGGCTGCGTGCCGCCGGTTGAGGGCTATTTGAAGGGCTTGGAACGGGTGGCACACCGTTCGGGGGCGCTGCTGATTTGCGATGAGGTCATTAATGCGTTCCGTTTTCGCTATGGCCTCTACAGCGATACGGCAGGCATTGCTCCGGATATCATTACGATGGGCAAGGTGATTGGCGGTGGCTTCCCGTTGGCGGCTGTTGGTGCCAAAACTGAAATCATGCGCGCTCTTGCACCGTGCGGTAAAGTCTATCAGGCAGGGACGCTTTCAGGGAATCCTGTGGCGGTTGCCGCTGCGATTGCGGTTTTGAATGTCTTGAAGGCAAATCCGCCTTATGCAGAGATGGCGGCAAAGGCTGCGCGTGTCACTACGGCAATCAATGAGGCCGCTGCGCGTGCCGGCGTGCCACTTCGGGCACAACGTTATGAAACAGTCTTCACTCCTTTTGCTACGGATGCTCTTCCCATGCGGAATCTTACCGAGGCACAACGTTCCGATGCGGCATTATATGCCCGTTTCTTCCATGGGATGTTGGCGCGTGGTGTCTACTTCGAGCCGTCGCAGTTTGAGGTCAATTTCATTTCGGCCGCCCATACGGATGCAGATGTGGAGGCAATCTGTGCCGCCGCGACCGAAACGCTGATGGCACTGTAGTGCCGATCAACGCCGTTTGGAGAGTGACGTCACAAGGCCGCAGAGTAAGAACACGGCTAACAGCGAAAAACCACCGTGTGAGAGAAAGGGCAGGGTGATGCCTGTCATGGGCAACGCCTTGGTCACGCCCCCGATATTCAATAAAATCTGAACAGCTAATACGGCTCCGATGCCACTTGCCGCCAGTTTGAGCGGGAGTGTGGTGGCACTGGAGGCTGTTGTGAAGATGCTCCGGATCCAAAGCGTGTAGAGGAACAGCAGTAGCGCACACCCGGCCAAACCCCATTCCTCGGCAATGGCGGCATAAACAAAGTCACTGGTCACGATAGGCACATTGCCCGGCATACCATTATTGATACCTGTTCCCGTGAGCCCTCCGGAATTCATCGCACAGAGGCTTTGCAGAATCTGATAACCTTTGCCCAGAGGATCGCGGAATGGATTCTCCCAAATGGCAAAACGTGCCGCCGTATGAGCGGAAATTTGACAGATGGCCAGCCCCGACACTGCCGCACCGCCCAAGCCAAAGAGCAACCACAACGCATTGCGCGTCAGCACGGTCAACATAATGACAAAGGTTAGACACAGGATGAGGAGCAACCCTAAATCGCGCACCAGAATCACGCCTGCCAGCGGAATGCCCCAGAAAAAGGCCAATTGGAAGAGTGCAGGTAAGGTCGGCACCGGAATGCCCACCCAGTGACGGGAGAGCGGTGCTTGCACGTGTGGGAGCCACGCCGCACCCAAAAGCACCGCAAAGAGCTTGATGAGTTCGGTCGGATTGATTTGTCCCGGCAGGAAAATACCGCCGCGATACCGCCGTCCAAAGCAGAGCAATGCCCCCAAAATCCCCAGAATGGCCATCCAAAGCAACCATTTAAGCCCTCGCCATGCCAGCAGTTTTTCCAGATGCCCGGCATGTAAGAAGCGGATGCAGAAGAGAAACCCGATTGCTCCGGCGAGCATTGGCGTATAGGCTCGCCAGATCTCCCATGTGAAGCGAAAGGATTCCAACCGGGATTGCTCAATAATGCCCAACCCAAAAAGCAGCAGTGTAATCGCCACAAAGGGCCGATCCCCGGAGAATTGCGAGGGGCGGGTAAACCAAAAACTCAGCATTGCCGTGCCGCACCAGATCGTAAAGGGGGCTAAAAAGGCAGAGGGCAGGGCGAGATTATTGGCTAATTTCCCCATCAACACCGGTAGCGCCATCACAATCAGGCAGGCCGTCAGAATCCAAAACCAACAGAATCCCGTCGGAAAAGCGGACGGTGGCACAGTTGGCACAGCCGCACGGCGTTTGGTCGTTTTGGCCGTGGTGCGCGGTTTTCGGGTGGTTTTTTTCGGGGAGGTTTGAGCCATGCCACGCAGTATAGCAAAGATTTTATAGCTGTCGGCATTGCCAAGGCAAAGATTTATGCCCTCCCGCCACGCGCCATAACGCTGCCACATCTGCTTGCAGAGGCTCGGTTTTCGGTTGTGGTTTATCCTCACACGCACCTATTACAGCGATGACAAGGGGTGGGTGTGGTATACTGATTGTGTTTTGTAAAACATGGGAGTTTTGACAATGGGCGCGAGCATCTTTGATTTGTTATGGGAAGCCTATCAAACGGTTCACATTCACCGTTCGGAATGCGCTGCTGAAGCACTCGATCAGCAGGTGACCTCTGTGCGGAGTGATTTTGACGGTTTGAAAAAACGTTTGGACTACATAATGTTGTGCAATCAGGCACTGTGGGAACTCATCTGCGAGCGGACGAATCTCACCGACAGCGATTTACGGGAGAAAATCCGTGAAATTGATTGCCGTGATGGTAGGGAAGACGGCAAAATTGGCACGCAACAAGTGACGTGCCCCACCTGCCAACGTCCATCCAACAGCCGCCGGAAGCGTTGCCTCTTTTGCGGTACCAATCTCAACAACAAACACCTCTTTGAATAATACCCTCGCATTGTCCCCGACGATCTTCTGCCGCCCTTTCAGGGGGAGGATGCCACTTTTTCAGGGGTGAAGCAGGGATTTTAGGGATAAAAGGGATTTCAGGGACGAGAGGTCATCTGCCGCTCCTTCAGGGCTGGAGCCTTAGATTTTCACGGGATGGCATGGTACTTTTTATAGAAGTTCTAGAGATTATAGAAGTTATAGGCCTTCAATGCCTGGCAGTGCTTGACGCAGGTTTGGTGTTTTTTGCTTGTTGATGTCGGTTTTTGCCCTGTTGAAAACTTTTTTTGAGTGGGCGGTTTTAGGGAGGGATTTGGCGCGTTTCAGCTTCAAAAGTGCGCTTTTGGGGAAGTTATGCTTTTTACATTAAGTCTTTGATGTGTAGTGACTTATGTTGAAAAAGGGGCGAAATCAACTCGTCTACAGCGGCTTCTGGGGTGCAAAGTGGCCGACTTATCCACACGATTTAGCCTGTTGATAACGCCAATGTCACTGAAACTGCTGCTCAATTTCAGCGAAACTGCGCTTCACTTTCGCTGAAATTGACCCACAAATATCGCTGACATTTTGGCTCAAAATTGCCGATTTTTCGCCTTAAACCTGTTAATAACTTCCCCCACAGTTACCCACGCGATTTGCCAGAATCGCCCACCTGTGCTATCATCTCCATAGGTGAGCGACAGAAAAGGAAATAGTGCAATATTCAGGAGCGTTCTATAATAGCGCGCACGCGTCACGCACATGGGCGGTTTTTGCTATACTGGTGCGGTTATGGATAAGCCTACACTTTTCTTTGATTTAGATGGAACGCTGATTGATTCGCGCAAAGATATCGCGCATAGTGTCAATTTGACGCGTGCAGATTATGGTTTGGGGCCGTTGCCTCTGGATGAGATTACGGGCATGGTGGGGAATGGTGCGCGTCAATTGCTCTTGCGTGCCATGCCGGATCACGCGGCAGAGATTGATCAATTGCAAATCAATAATCGCCAACATTATCACGATTTTCCCGTGGTTCATACAACGGTTTATCCGGGAGTGCCGGAGGCTTTGGCGTCGTTGCGGGCGCTGGGCTGCCGTATGGCGGTGACGTCCAACAAGACCTCAACGATGATTCCCCGGATTTTGGAGCGTTTGGGGATCCTGAAGTACTTTGATGTCACGGTAGGGGCTGGCGATGTGCCCGTTTTGAAGCCAGATCCTGGGTTGCTCTATCTGGCGGCGGAGCGGATGGGTGTGCCGGTGCGTCCGACCGATTGGGTGATTGGCGATCATTACACCGATTTGGCGGTGGGGCGTCACGCCGGGGTTAAGGTGTGCCATTGTGCCTATGGTTTCGGCAATCCGCGTGGCGAACGTTTTGATTTCCAAGTGCAGAACCTGATGGCGTTTGCTGATTTTCTCCGTCAGCACTGCGACTGATCACCTGAAAGCGCCCCCGCCTGATATGAAACGTGTGCTTCAATTTGCGCTCTTTGCTCTCCTCCTTGCGATGGTGGTGGGGGCCA